>JASHTH010000230.1 GCA_030040655.1 Acidobacteriaceae bacterium
ATCTTTCCCGGGCCGGAGCGGATTCAATTCTATTGGAAATCGCGACTGCCCGCCAAATTGCAGATCGACACCGGCTTGTTGATCCGAATGATGCCGAACGGGAGAGGATTGGCTATCGAGAATTGAACGGCCCGCCTTACGAGGCGGTAGCATATCGGGCCCATGAGATTATGCACCAATTCCCCAAGCGCGAGGAATTCTGGCTTGGGATGCTGCAGGATTATTTGAATGGAGAAGTGTTGTTTGTGTGCGGATGGGCCATATCGAGTCGTTCACGGCGCTATTGGCAAGAAAAGGGGTTAGCTATTCTATCCTGGCAAACAAGATTGGCGCCTGCCCTGCTGACCTCGAGTTTGACGACGGAGTTAGGCAGTACATCAAAGATAACTTTGAACGTTTCGATGATCCAGACTGCTTTTGTATGCGTTGATCTCCAGTCAAGTTGGCGTAGACTGAGACCGTGTACGAATGGGACGAGGCCAAGCGCGAAGCAAATCTAAAGAAGCACGGTTTGGACTTTTTCGTTGCCCATCTGGTATTCGAAAGCCCTGAAAAGATAACCTATCGCCTCAAAACTGGACCGGAATTACGCTTCCTGGACTTGGCGTTTGTTGAATTGAAAGGCGCAATTCTGGCTTTGGTTTACACTATGCGTAACGGCGACGTACGATTCATATCGTTTCGCCACGCGTCTCGTAAGGAGAGGAGGGCCTATGCCGCTGCCAAATCGCGACATGAGTGATTGGGAGTGGGTCAAGAAGCAGATCGCCGAAGACGCTCCGATTCCTTACGACCCCAACGACCCGGACGACTGCCCGTACGACCCCAACGACGATGAAGCCGTCGACCGCTTTCTGACCGAAGAGAATCGCGTCTACCCTCCACCGCCGGGGGAAGAAAAGAAGATCGCCAAGGCGTTTTAGTTTCTGAATTCAGCCCAACAAGCAACAGCCCCACCGACGGGCGGGGCTGACTGAGATCCGAATTCCAGCTCAGCTGGAATTCGACGAAGTGGAACTACATCGCGGCTACAAAGTCCGGAACCATAACCGCGGCGTGCTCCTGGAGCAGTTGCGTCATGCGCGCCGCCATCGCGGTGTAAATCGAGGCGGCGCGATAGGCGTTGACGCGAACGCCTTCGCTGGCTTGCGTGAATCCGTATTGGCCAATTGCCATGAGCACGCACAGGCGGATCTGCATGGCGTCGCTGCGCAAGGTGGCCAGAATCACCGGATCGACGCTGCTGTCGCTCTTGGCTGCGAAATCGGCCATTTCCAACATGACGCCGGCGTTTTTGAACATGACCCAGAGCCCTTTGGGGCCCTGCATGCGGCGCCAGGCGTCCTCGGGATTGGCGTCGATTCCCTCTTTCCACAGGAAATGATCGCTCAACTCCCTTGCGCTCCAGTCAGGCCTCAACCGCGCGAGAAGGGCTTCCCACGACTGGGCATTGCGGCGGCGCATCCGGCGGCGCCAGGCGACGAAATACGCCGCAACCCCAGTGAAAATCGCTGTTTGAACCAAAGCAAAAAGCATCAGTGATCCTTAAAACGCGATTTGGTAACCGAGAAATCCGTGAGCGCAACACGGCTGGCTCTCGCGGTTCCTCCTATTAGTAACAGAAAATTTGCCATTTGTGGACTGAATTCTTTGCGCTCTGCCTCTTTAGTTGCAAACGCGAAGACCCAATAGGTCAATGTACCGATGTAGCCGGCAGCGCCGGCCACGTCGAGCCAATGGTAAGACTGCGTGCCGGAAAGCTGGTAGGTGTGGAAAACCGTGATTCCGAGCGAAAGAATGGAATAAAAGCCGAGGCCCGTTGCGACCTGCAATTCGCGGCTTCGCCACCCGATGCCGATCAGTTGGCTGAATCCGGCCATGGCGAAGAACACGATAACGCGCAAAATGGCGAAGGACTGCTGCAGCCGGAAATAGAACGCCGCCTGGTCAGCGAAATGACCGGAGTCGCAATTCTGTCCAGGTACGCATCCAGGAACGGTGAGTCCGGCCAGAGGCCACACGATCAATCCGGCCAGGATGATGAGAAACGGGATCGCGGCCCAGGCCTTCTGCGGCAGTGAACTTCGCAACGGCCGCAGAACGCTCCAGGTCAGTTCGACGAGAACCGCGAAGGTCATCGCCGCGTCGATGACCATTTGGATTTCATAGATTCTGAAGTAGATAGCGGCTGGTTGCGTCTGGAGGCTAACGAGCGCGGCATCCGAGATCAAGCTCCAGCACATGTAGACGAAAAACGCTGGCAGGGTCCGGAAAGCGCGCACCTTCATCAGAAGCACCACTACGGCTGCTTCCGCCGAGATTCCGCACGCGGCGAGTAGCGTCTCTACAGACAACCGCTCCTCCGTAAAACACTAACGGCAGGATAGCATCAGCCCCATAGGATCGTGGCACTTGGAAACAAAATTCAGAATGAAACTGCCATCCGTTCGCACCAAAGTAACATGCATTATGCGGCCAACTTGCCGCCTCCGGTCGGCATGGGAGGCACGATCACCGGGCTCGCGGCCAGCTTGCCGCCACCGGTTGGCATGGGAGGCACGATCACCGGGCTCGCGGCCAAGGTGCCGCCACCGGTCGGCATGGGAGGCACAATCACCGGGCTCGCAACCAGTTTGCCGCCGCCGGTTGGCATGGGAGGCACGATCACCGGACTGGTAGCTGCAGCGACAGAGTGCTGCAAAGGTGAGGCAGTTGCAGGGCTGGCAAAAGCGATGCTCACACCGGCAAGGAGAACAACAGCCACGGAGGCTAAGCGAAAGTTTCCAGCGTTCGGCGTCATAGAGCGGTCTCCTCCGTACAACTTTCGTATCAGAATAGTACCTCAAAGGTGGCAGAATTTCTACAACAATAGTAATTATTTCAATCATTAACTTCGGGAAATGGTCTCCTGAGGAGAAGCCCTAAGGTGAGGAAGGCCTCATTTTCCCCGCCGCGGCGGGGAAAATAGGCCTGAACGGCGCGGGCTTGGACCGTAAAGGAAGGCCGGAACGGACCAATCCGGCGGGGATGGGGAGAATTCCAAGCCGCGAGACACGAATTCTCCCGAGGCCAAATCCATGATTCCAGTGCTTCGCACCCGCTTCAATCGCAGCTTTACCCCGGACAGGTATGCGTCGTTGCTGAACGCACTGGAGCGCAGCCAGGGTGTGCGGACGGAGTTTCGCGTCGCGGAAACCCCTATTTTTGTGCCACTTACGCTCCTCAATACCATGGCGGACGCAGGCGGCGAACTCGCCCGGCATCTGATCGGCGATCCGGCCTATCTCAAAGCAGCCCGACAGGCGATTCCCAAAGGCTATCTGGTTGCCGCCGAGACCGCGCACCCGAACTTTCTTACGGCGGATTTCGCCCTGGTAAAGACGGCAGACGCCCAGCTCGAACCGCGACTGGTCGAGATCCAAGCCTTTCCCTCGGTCTTTGGCTTTCAGGCTGTCTTGTGCGGCGCTTACCGGCAGGCGTTCGATCTCCCGCCCGGGTTGGGGTGCTTCCTGAGCGGTTTGAATGAGGAAAGCTATTGGAAGCTGCTGGGAAAGACGATTCTGGGGAATTGCGATCCGGAAGAAGTGGTTCTGACCGAAATCGATCCTCTCCACCAAAAGACGCGTCCCGACTTTGAGATCACGGCACGCCGGCTGGGCATTGCGGTGCGCGACATTTCGACGTTATCGGTCGCCGGGGACAGACTGCAGTACGAAACCGCCGACGGGCGGTTGGCGCCGATCGGACGGATCTACAATCGAGCGATTGCCGACGAGTTGATTGCACGCAACGTCCGACTGCCGTTCGACCTCGCTCGTGACTGGGATGTCGAGTGGGCGGGCCATCCGAATTGGTACTTTCTTATTAGCAAATTCTCAATCCCCTGGCTCTCGCGGCCGCCGATTTCCCATCCGGTCGTGCCTCCCGCCGTCTTTCTCGACGAGTTTCTCGAGGGCCCCGGCCGCGTGCAGCTCGAAGAAAGAGGCGTTCCCATTCCGCCGAATACGGGGCCGAAGACGGTCTATGGCGAGCTGCTGCTCAAACCGCTGTTTTCTTTTGCGGGCAAAGGAATCCGATTCGATCCCACGCAGGGCGAGTTGGAGGCGATACCGCCCGCGCAGCGGCGCGACTATCTGCTGCAGCAGAGAATGCAATTCGCGCACACCGTCGAGACGCCCTTTGGCCCCACGCAGCCTGAGTTCCGCATCTTATATCTCTGGCCGGACGGAGGCGACTTGACTCCGGTGCTCTCGCTGGTCCGGCTGGGGCGCGGCAAGATGATGGGCGTGGACTACAACAAGAATCAGGAGTGGGTGGGGGCATCGGCGGCGTTTTATCCACGCGAATAAGGCGGCTCCAGGTTGCGGCCCAAACGATTCGAAGCGCACTATATACAGGCCGCCGTTGCGAGCCGAGGGCGAGTCCGCCTTCGGCTTCGGACGGCCAGGTTCAAGCCCCTGTTACCTCGCGAAAAACTTTGGTGCCGTTGGATTTAGTGGGAGATTTCATTACAGTATTCCACGAGGCCGTCGAGGTCTTTGGAAATCCCATGATGGATGAATCAAAATCTGCATTCACTCTCTTATGCGGCGCTCCCGATCCGGGCCACTCCCGCCAGGAGGTGCGCTGTGCAGTGCGTTTTCCCCTGGCTTTGCCGGTGTTGCTCACGGCCAATCACGGGGAGTTTGCCGCGCTCACCCGCAACGTTTCGGCGAGCGGTGTTCTGTTTGAGTTGGACCGGCCCTTGCAGGCCGGCTTAGACATCGGCTTTTCTCTGCGCATGCCGGGTACGGTTCTGGGAACCCCGCGCGATGTTCTGGTTCATTGCCGCGGACGTGTGGTACGCTGCTCAATGAGCCAAGCTCAATATCAGGCCGCCGCCACAATCGACGAGTACCAATTTGCGGAGCAATAGATATTGGAATTTGGCCTGTCTGCAACGCCTATATGGATTTCCTGGACGACGCTCCCGAGAGTGAATTGGCCGAACCGCCGGTGAAGCCGGGCACGATCCGCATTATCCTTGCGGATTCGCAGGCCATTTATCGCGTCGGCATCCGCAAAGTTTTCGCTCTCGAAGACGACCTGCGCGTGGTGGCGCAGGCCGACTCGCTGGAGAATCTGCGCGCCGCCATCGAGCGCTTTCCCACCGACATTGTCCTGCTGGAAGGCAGCCTGCTCAACGGCACGGCCAACGCCATCCCGGATCTGCTGCGCATCGCGCCGGATGTGAAGCTCATTGTCCAGGCCGTATCCGCCGACGAGAGCCATACCGTGGAACTCTACCGCCGCGGCGTGCGCGGCATCATCTCCCGATCCATCTCGCCCGATCTGCTGGTTCGTTGCGTGCGGCGCATTGCGGCGGGCGAAACGTGGATCGACAACCAGTCGGTGAATTGGGTGATCGAGGCCTATCGCGCCCAGGCGGCGGCCCTGGTGAGCCCGCAGAACCAGCCGCGGCTTTCGCCCAAGGAGATGTCGATCATCACCTGCATCACGCAGGGCAAGCGCAACAAGGAAATTGCCTTCCAACTGGGGACGACCGAGCAGGTGATCAAGAACTACCTGCGCAAGATCTACGACAAGCTGGGCGTCAGCGATCGGCTGGAATTGGCCCTCTATTGCCTGCACAACAAGATCATCCAAGGCGAGACGGAAGAGGAAGCCGTCGACCCCAAGCTGCTCACTCGTTAGGATCGCAATTGCCTTCACACCGGGGCTGAGTTGCGCCGCCTTCAACCCCTTGGTGCGACTTTTCGAGCAAGCGGATCAGCTCGTCCAACTCTTTCGCGCCTAAGTGACCCAACAGTTCGGCCGGCATGCGCTCCATCATGGGATCCATCTCGCGCAGCATTTTTAGGCCGGCCGCCGAGACGCGTGTCCAGAGGATGCGCCGGTCGCGCGGATCGCGATGCTGGCGCACCAGCCCGAGCTTCTTGAGCCGGGAGAGAAGGCGCGTGATATCCGGCTCGGCGGTGATCATACGGTCGCCGATCGCCGAGCAGGTGAGCCCTCGCGGATGCGCGCCCCTGAGGATGCGCAGCACGTTGTATTGCGTCGAGGTTATGCCGAGGGGCCGGATTCGCTTCTCGAGTGCGCGATCGAGGCGGTCGGCGGTGCGCAGCAGATTCAGGAGCGCCTGCTCGTGGACGCTGTGAAACGGGCGCGCTTGCTTGATTTCATCCTTGAGGTTGCCCACTCCCGCGTCTCCTGCAAATCGGCGCGACGGCGCCGCGTATCGGTCGCCGCCGCTGCGACAATCAGCCGCGTTGTTCCAGGGAGACTCTGATCAAGGTCTCCGCTTTTCCCTCGGCGGCGAAAGCCGAGCTCATTTTGCGCCACTTGCGGCACGGCTGAAGTCGTGCCCTTTCAAAACCTCGACTTATTCAGATATTCCCTGCGTTTCTCGAAATTGCGCAGAGCGAAGCGAAGTCGCTCAGTGGCTCGCCGCAGCGAGCCACCTTGGACCAAACTCGAAAGGCCACGTAGCATTCCGGGAAACGCTCTACTGCTTGGCTGCGTCCACTTCGATTTCGAGCTTGATGTCGTCTCCTACCATGGCCGACGGCATTTTGGGAGCGATGCCGAAATCGGCGCGCTTGAGAGTCGCCGTCGCCGAATAGCCCGAATGCGACTTGTGGTCCATGCCGGGCACCGGTGCAGTCGGACCCTCCACGGTCAGCACAACCGGCTTGGTCACGCCGTGCAAAGTAAGGTTGCCGATGACGGTCAGGTCGTTGCCGTTCTTGGCCACATTGGTGCTGACGAAGGTGGCCGTTGGAAAGGTGGCAACATCGAAGAAATGGTCGCTCTTGAGATCCTTGTCGCGGCCCTCGACGCCGGTATCCACGGAGGCAACATCGATGGTGACGGTCACCGACGACTTGGTGGCGTCGGTTTCATCGAAAAGAATCTTTCCGTCGGCGATTCCGAAGCGGCCGTGCACATTGGAGATGCCCATGTGGCGCACGGTGAAGTCGACTTCGCTGTGGTTCTTATCGAGGACCCAAGTGGAGGTTTGCGCCCAGGCCAGGGGAGCAGCCAGAGCGAGAATGCCGGTAGCAAGTGCCAGTGACTTCATCTTCGATTGTCCTCTTTGAGCGGTTTCACCGTTACCGTACCCAATTTCGAATCTGGCTCAGGGTGGCTCTTTCTTGAGGAAAGAGTCACTTGCCTTTGTTTGCTCCGACGTGTAGCAACTGTGAAACCGCTTCGTTGCCCGGCCGGACGGCCGGTTTCCTGGTGACCGGCGGAGGCCGGAGGCGCTCGCCGGAGATGTGCGGTGCACGGGAGAATCGGCGCACTCGCGGAAAAACCTGTCTTCATAAGACGAAGCAAGCGTGGTATTCGTCGCAACAAATGTTTCGCAGCGGGACGGCGGGGTCGGACCCCGAGTGCTTCAAGGGCCGGTGGCGGTTTCGTCGACAAACACAACCTTGCACGGTTGCCGCTGCTTTTCGTTGTGCTTGCAGCTCTCCATCGCCTTGCGGCGGGCCTCGTCCGCGGTCAATCGCGCCGTCGACATGCCGAAGGCGCTCGCCGACATGGCAAAGGCTTTGTGCGGCCCCAAGATCAGGTAATTGTGAAAGGCGCGCTGGCCCTCCTCGCTCAAGCCCTGAGGCGGAGCGATGTCGGGCGGATGAACCTCGGGTAACAGCTCGGCGAGAGGCGCGAGATTCTGCGCTTTCAGAAAAGCATCGACCGTATCCGACCACGCCGAAGGATGCGAGAAGAGATGGTGGCCGTCATCGCCGTCCGGAGGGGCGAGCACGAATTGGTCTTGGCCCCCACCGGAGCGGAAGGCCGCGTCGAATTTCCGCGCCAGATCCGGAAAGAAGAACTTGTCGTTCTGCGCGTAGATCCACAACATGGGCACACGCGAGTGCTTGCCGAAATCCTTGAACGCAGCGATCAGGTCGCCGGGTTCGCAGACGTCGTAGTCGGCGCGCGAGCCGCGGCCGCCGGCAAAGCTGATGGCGGCGACGAGACCCGGCGGCGCCTTGGCGGTTAGCGCGACCGTAGTGAGTCCTCCGCTGGACACGCCGACGGCGATCATTCTGGAATCGTCGACCTGCGGGAGTTGGCGCGCATATTCGATGGCCGCGCGCAGGTCCTCGGCGGCGTATTCGCCCACGGCTTCATAGTCTGCTCCGCCGTGCCGCTCAGAACAATGTCCTCCGTGGTCCGTGTCCTGATCGCCGCTTGAGGTTCCGTATCCGCGGCGAACGACGACCAGTGCAATCCAACCGCGGCGCGCGAACCATAGCGCCTGCGGCAGCTGTTGCCAGGGACTTACGAGGGCGTGATCTTCGGCATTGCGCGCCGAGCCGTGGGTGATGACAGCCAGCGGATGCTTGCCGGGAAGGTCGACGTAGACCAGCAGCGCATCGAGACCGGCGGGTTGCGCAGCCTTCCACGGAATCCGGATCTGCTGCTCGACATACTTCTGCGCCATCGCGGCAGGAGCGAAAACGGCCAGCGCGACGGGCCAGACGAGGAACGACCGCAGCAAGTCTCGCACACAAGAACCATACATGAGGCCTGCGCCAGCGGCCACTGCGATATGAGGCTGGATTGTTTCGAGAGTCTCTGCGCACGCCAGGCAGAAGACACCCCAGGTATCTGCTATGCTCCGGCCTATGTCCGTGACGGGCCATTTTCGCCAGTTAACGCGCGCGCAGCGGCATTGTTTTGCTGCCGCGTTTCTGGGCTGGACGCTCGACTCGCTGGATTATTTCATTCTGATTTTCTGCGTGCCGGCGATTGCCAGCGAGTTTCACACACGCGATTCGGCGGTTTTCGGCGCGGTGTTTCTCACCCAGGCGTTCCGGCCCGTGGGCGCGTTGCTCTTCGGCGTACTGGCGGACCGTTACGGCCGGCGGCCGGTGCTGATGGCCAATATCCTGAGCTTCTCGGTCATCGAGCTGGCTTGCGCCTTTGCGCCGTCAATGAATGTGCTGCTGGCGCTGCGCGCGCTGTTCGGGCTGGCGATGGGCGGCGAATGGGGCGTGGGCGCGGCGTTGGCCTTCGAGACTCTGCCGAAAGAAGGCCGCGGTGTCTTCTCCGGAATTCTGCAGGAAGGCTATGCGGCGGGCTCGATTCTGGCGTCGCTTGCGTTCGGGCTGCTCTTTCATAGAATCGGATGGCGGGGATTGTTCATCGTCGGCGCGGCGCCCGCACTGCTCGTCTTTTACGTCCAGGCGCGTGTGGCCGAGTCACCGGTATGGGTGGAAGGCGAAAAGACCCGAAGGGCCGGGACGGTGGGCACGGGCCTGGCAACGGGCGCGCGAGGAGGAGTGCAGCCGGCGACGTTGCTTGCTTTCTTGCCTACATTTCTCTTCCTCATTCTGTTGATGACCGCATTTATGAGCTTCTCGCACGGCACGCAGGACGTGTACCCGACTTTCCTGACCGTGCAGGCGAAGCTGCCCGCATCGACCGTCGGATCGATCGGCGTATTGTATGGATTCAGCTCCATCGCCGGCGGCATTGTCTTCGGCGCGTTCTCCGAACGATGGGGACGCAGGCCGGCGATCATCACCTCGGCGCTGCTGTCGATTCCAACCCTGCCGCTCTTCGCCTACGGGCACTCGGCCGTGGCGCTGGCCGCCGGCGCCATGCTGATGCAGTTCATGGTGCAGGGGGCGTGGGGCGTGGTGCCGGCGTATCTCAACGAACTTGCGCCCGCGCCGGTGCGCGCGACCGCGCCGGGGCTTGCGTATCAGCTCGGCGGGCTCCTCACTTCGTGGAACGGCAAAGGCCAGGCGCTGGCCGCCGAGCACTGGGGCGACTACCGCATGGTGCTTGCGGTGACGGTGATCGTCGTTGCGCTGGCGCTCGCCGGGCTGGCCGCGCTGGGCCGCGAAGCCAAGGGGCGGGAGATGACGGCGGAGTGACCCCACAGCCTCAGCATTTCCACTCGAATCGGAATCGGCATAAACTGGACATGAGGTCGAATCCGATGGCTTGTCTCGATTGGTCGCAATGTCCAGCAGTCGAAAGCGTCCCCGGCAAAATGAGCGGGGCGTGGGTGCTGAAGGGCACGCGCATGCCGGTTGCGTCGATCTTCGAGAACCTTGCCGCTGGAGGCAGCCTCGACGACATCGTGGAATGGTTCGACGGGCTCGATCGGGAGCAGGTCAAGACAGTAATCGAGTTTGCAGCCCGCAGTCTAGAAAAAGAGCCGGCGTACGCTAAGTGAATGCCGATCTTGTTTGATCAAGCGACACCAGTCCCGCTACGCCCACATCTGAGAGGCCATAAGGTTCGCACCGCTTTCGAAGAGGGTTGGGACAGGCTAACGAACGGCGAACTGCTCCGCGCTGCAGATAGGGCTGGTTTTGACATTCTGTTGACCACTGACAAGTCCATGCCTTACCAGCAAAGTCTGGAAGGGCTTAGAATCGCAGTCCTGGTGTTGGGTCGCCAGCAATGGCCCGACTTACGGCCACATGTTCAAATGATCGCGGAAGCCATATCTTCGGCAAAGCACGGCAGCTTCACTGAGGTTGCGATTCCCAACGAGCCTTGACTCCAAAGGGGCGAATTCTCGGCCGTCGTTGTGGCCTTAGGGATTCGGATAAGGTAATTCGTCAGGATCAACGCCGACGAAGTCGGGTTCCGGGTCTTCGACGAAGCGGACCGCTTCGATTTCGCTCCGTGCTTCCAGGAGCGCCTTGCACACGCGATGCATTCCATCCATCACGCGTCCGTCGCGCGAGAGGATGATGGGATGGGCCAGGTCGCAGTCGAACATGAGGCGAGCGTGTTCGACGACTTGCCGGCAGGTGAGCTTTTGGCCTTCGGCTCCGCACCAGAACGGTTCGTCGAGCTCGCGAATCGCAGACAGAGGCACGCGTTCTCGCGGCAAGCCGCGCGAAAGCTCGATGACGCGCTCGACATTCCACGCGCACAAGCCCTGGTCCGATCGGCGAAAGTGGTATTGCGACCGCATGGGCGCTTTCGATCGGCTGACAGCTTTCAGCTCTCAGCGATCAGTTCGTAGTTCAAAACTAAT
>JASHTH010000231.1 GCA_030040655.1 Acidobacteriaceae bacterium
GAGTAGACTCCCGGTGAATTCAAGTTCATGCCACCGTGTATGTGCATGGCGCACCCCTCCAATCGATTCGGCAATCGCATGGCCGGAATGCTGCGGAATCGATGGGAGAAAACTGATCTGAAGCGACTTTCTGCTGGCCCGGACACGCTGGTCCGGTCCGATTGACTTCGCCAGGTGGACTAAGCATACTTAGTCCATGCCATATACCGTCCACCAGGCGAAGACACACCTTTCGCGCCTGCTAAAGGAGGCAGAGGCGGGCAAGGAGGTTATTTTGACTCGGGGAAAGAAGCCGGTGGCTAAAATTGTTCCTATTGATCCCGCCTTTTCGCGCAAATCCTTGGCCGGCGCCTATGCCGGACGTGTCCATGGGGACGACGACGCCTTCGATCCCATGACCGACGAAGAGTTGGTTCAGCTTGGGCTGGGGTATTTACTGGATGTTCCGCTCGTCCCTCTGCCCGAAAGAACCCCTCGCAAATGACTTACTTGCTCGACACGCACGCACTTCTCTGGTTTCTTCGCTCTCCGGCATCGTTGCCGGATAAGGTTTTATCGCTGATCGAAGACTCATCATCGACGTTGGCCGTATCCCTGGCCACCCCGTGGGAGATCAGCATAAAGACCTCGGCGGGCAGGCTTGACGCGGCGGATATTGTGAACGACTTCGAATCCATCATGGCGCGGGGACGGTTCAATTTGCTCATGCCAACGCTGGCGCACGTTGTTCGCAGCAGTCGCTTTCCGTGGTATCACCGCGATCCCTTTGACCGGCTCATCGCGGCCCAAGTGCTGGAACTCGGTTGGAGCCTTTTTAGTAAGGATGCAGTTTTTGACGCGTACGGCGTAAGGCGCATTTGGAACTAGCGCGACCCCGGATTGAACGCTTACCTGGCCAATGGATTGGAGTCCTCGTGCGAGCTTACCGTCGATCCGCCGCGCCTGCCGTAGCCGCAGCGGATTCGACTCCGCTGGTCGCCGTCGTCGGTCGGCCGAACGTGGGCAAATCCACGCTCTTCAACCGGCTCACGCGCAGCCGGCGCGCCATCGTCGGTGACGAGCCGGGCATCACGCGCGACCGCATCTACGGCCGGTTCGACTGGGCGGGACGCGAGTATCGCGTGGTCGACACCGGCGGTATCGTTCCCGGCGATCCCGAGCTGATTCCTGCGGAAATCTACAACCAGGCAAAGGTCGCGCTCGCCGAAGCCGACGCGATCGTCCTTGTGGTCGACGCGCGGACCGAGTTAGCGCGGCCAGACTACGATGCGGCCCGACTGCTGCTTCGCAGCGGCAAGCCGCTGTTTTTGGCAGTGAACAAGGTTGAGGGCGAGGCGATGGCCGCCGCGGCGGAGAACTTTCGCCGGCTTGGCATTCGCGACGTGTATCCGATCAGCGCCGAGCACGGTCAGGGAATCGGCGAGCTGCTCGATGCGATCGACGCAGCGCTCCCGCTGACGGCAAAAGAAAAGTGCGCACAAGACGAACAGCCGGAGCTGGAAGCCGCCGAAGAGAGGGAAGTCTCCGCAAGCGGTCGGGCGACGCCCAAATGGCCAACCGAGACTCCGCCCCGTCCTGGTTTGGAGGTCCCGCGCACCCACGGCGCATTCGAGCCGCGCGAGATTTCCGTGGCGATCATCGGCCGTCCCAACGTCGGCAAATCCACACTGCTGAACGCGTTGGCCGGCAAGGCTCGCGCCATCGTTTCGCCCGTTCCCGGCACTACGCGCGATGCCATCGACGAAGTCGTCGAATTCGAAGGCGGCCGGCTGCGCTTCGTCGATACGGCCGGCATCCGGCGCAAGGGCAAGACCAAGCTGATGGCCGAGAAGATGAGCGTGGTGATGGCGCGCAAGCATCTCGAGGCGGCCGATGTTGCGCTGCTGGTGATCGATGCCACCGAAGGCGTGACGGCGAGCGACGCGACGATCGGCGGCTACGCGCACGAGAGCGGGCGCAGCGTGATCGTGATTGTGAACAAGTGGGACCTGGCGACCGCTGGACGCACCGACGGAAAGCCCCCGGCCGATCGGACAATCTACGAGAAGCAGCTGCGTGAGCAGCTCAAGTACCTCGACTACGCGCCGGTGATCTTTCTCTCCGCGCTGGCGGGAACAGGGATGAGCCGGGTGATGCGCGAGGTGAAGGCGGTCGGCAAAGAGCGGCGGAAGCGCATATCGACCGGGCAGATGAACCGCTTCCTCGAGAAGATCGATTTTCAGCGTGCGCCGGTGCCCATGGCGAAGCGCGTGCGCATCTTCTACATGACCCAGGCCGCCGTGGCGCCGCCCACGTTTGTTCTCTTCACCGATCGCGACGTGAAGCTGCACTTTGCCTTCGAGCGCTTCCTCGAAAACGAGATTCGCCGATCGTTCGGATTCAAAGGAACGCCGATCTGGTTCAAGGTCAAGGCGCGGAAACCAGGGACAAAGGGACTGAGAGACTAAGGGACTAAGGGATTAGGGAACAGGACGTTTGGCCAAGGGCTGACTCGGGGAGATTGAGATTCGGCTAGCCATTGACCGTTTGTATTTGTGCCATTTGCGTGCCCCACCCTGACCGCTGTTCCTTAACCCCTCAGGGTCACGCCAGCTCGAGCATGCGATCCAGCGCTACGCGCGCCCAGTGCTTCACGTTGCGGCGCACCTGGATGCGATTGACGACACGGCCTTCGACGAGGTTTTCGAGCGCCCAGGCCAGGTGCTGCGGGCTGATGCGGTACATGGTGGTGCACAGGCAGCCGGTGTCGTCTAGGGTGATGACGCGCTTGCCCTCGGGCGCGAATCGCCGCGCCAGCCGGTTCACAAGGTGGATCTCGGTGCCGATGGCAAAGGTCGAGCCCGCCGGAGCCTGCTCCACGAT
>JASHTH010000030.1 GCA_030040655.1 Acidobacteriaceae bacterium
GTAGGCATAGATCAACGGCGAGTAGTTATAGCACCGGACGCCTTGCCATCTCACTTCCACCACGGGAAGATAGTCTTGCGCGTTGGTGCCGAAGATGAGAAACGCGCCCGCCTCGACGTGAAGATTCACGTTGCTCAGCAGATGGATGGGGCCCTGGACCGCATAAACTCCCGCGGGCACCACCACGCGGCCGCCTCCTGCCTTGTTGCAGGCGGCGATCGCCCGAGCGATTGCCGGCTGACAGTTCGCAACTCCGCCGGCGACGGCGCCGAAGTCGGTGATGTCGAAGTCGCGGTCGGGAAAGACCGGCGGAACGATCTGGGCAAGGATGTGCGGTAACTGGCCCCATCCGGTGGGAGCCTCGGCGAGTATCTTGCCCCCGGTCAGGCCGGTCATTGCGGAAAGGGCAAGGCTCCGCGAAAGAAAGTCGCGCCTGCGCATGAAAAACCTCCTTCACAATCGAGAAGCCCCGCGGCCGAAGATCTTGACGTCGCCCGATAGGCGGTAGCTCATTGTATCTCTCCCCGCCTGGCGAAGACTCACTTGCAGGGTGAAGTGACTCAGGAAGTTATTGCGCTTCGTAACCGGCCTGGCGCCCGGAACGAATGGCAAGGATCGCGATCTGCTTTCCGTCGCTGTACGTCCCGGAACGACGAGACGAGAATAGCTCGGGACAGGTCCGCCGCGGCGGACGCAATCCAGGGAGAGCGGAATTATGAGGTAGAACCGCTCGGGTTAGGGGCGGCGCGAACCACTTGCTTCGCCTTATCTCTCATTCATGCGATTGCCGTATAACCAATCCGAGTTACAAGAAGCTCTGATCTCCCGGCTTTCATTCCCCACCCACCCCCTTGGCGAACGAGTAAAAGAAATCCAGCGACTTCCAATAAGAGTCGATGGGTAGTCGTTCGTCCTGGCCGTGGGCGCGGTCATCGTCCAGTTCCAAGGCGATGGCCGAATATCCATAGCAGGGAATGCCCGCCTGGGCGAAGTAGATCGAATCGCTGGCGCCGTTTTCCATCACCGGCGCGACGGGAATACCGGGCCAGATGGCCTGCGTGATGCGCGTGAGCGGCGCGAAGACCTCTTCGATGGGAGCCGGCGGCACAATGGCCTTGCGGTCGGGCGCGGTATCGGAGACAACGCCCGTATCGGAGACGTATTTCACGCTGAGCTTCGGGTCGCCGAAGACCTGGATGAGCTGCTGGCGAATCTCCTCTGGCGAGTGGCCGGGAAAGATGCGGCAGTTCACGTTGGCCTGGGCGGTTTGCGGCAGGGCGTTGTTGGCGTGGCCGGCAAAGAGCCGCGTGGCCACGCAGGTGGTGCGAAAGTTGGAATTGAAGCTGGGCTCGGCGCCGAGCCGCGCGGCGGCCTGCAGGTCGGGAGGAACCGCAAGGATGGCATGCATGTCCGCGGCGGTCTGGCCGCTCTCCTGGTTGGCGAGGACTTTGAAGTAGGCGCGCGTCACGTCGTTCATCTCGAAGGGAAACGAATAAGCGGCGAGCTTGTCGAGCGCCGTCGTGAGCTCGTAGATGGCGTTGTCGGGCCGGGGCAGCGAGCTGTGGCCGCCGCGATTGGTGGCCGTGACCTGGAAGTCGGAGTACACCTTCTCCGTGGCTTCGACGTCGGCGATCACCGCGCGGCCGTGATCGAGCTCCACGCCGCCGGCATCGGGATTGATGACGAACGCCGCGTCGACCAAGTCGCGGTGCTGCTCCACGAGCCACCTCGCGCCGTTGAATTTGCCGCCCTCCTCGTCGGCGGTGAGGGCGAGAATCAGATCGCGGCGAGGCTTGTAGCCCTCGCGATGCAGCCGCAGAAACGTCCAAACCAGCGCCGCGTCGGACTCTTTCATGTCCTGTGTGCCGCGGCCGTAGTAGTAGCCGTCTTTCTCGACAAACTGGAAGGGATCGGTGTGCCAGTCCGAGCGCAGAGCCTGGACCACGTCCATGTGGCAGAGAAAAAGCACGGGCTTCTCGCTGCTGGGCGCGGCGGCGCGGATGCGGACGACGAGATTCATCTTGCGCGGGTTGGGGCCGAGAAGATGCACGTCGTCGGGAGAGAATCCGGCATCGAGAAAACGCTTCTGCATCGCCTGGGTGGCCGCGGTCACGCTGCCCTGCGGCGTGTCCGTGGTGTTGATCTCGATCAGTTGCTTGAAGATCTCCTTGGCGACGGCGCGATCTTCGGGCGAAGTAGTGGGCAGTTGGCTCTGCTGGGACGCGGCATAAGGAAGGCAAGCGGCGAGGGCGACAGAAAGGAGCGCTGAAGCTCGGATGGATTGCATGGGGGCCATTTTAATGGCCCACAGCCGCTGCCGGCCGGCGGTAACTCCGATCGGACTTAATTTTTTCGAAAGAGCGCCGTGAGATTGCGCTTCAATGGGGGTGCATTCGCTTCAACGAGTCCAGCGTCGCGGGCTGCCTGCAGCTCTCGAGTGAAGCGCGGCGCCTTGACATGTCCGACCGGCTCGGCAAGCAACAATCTGCCGCCAGGCTTGAGCGCGGCCGCAGTTTCCCGAAAGAACGCCTCGGGAGAAGGCAGCTCGTGCACCATGGCGAAGGCGAGTACAAAATCCACCGCACCCTTGAGGTCGTCGATTGCCAGTGAATCCGGCCGCGCAAGACGGGTTTCGATCCGCTCGATCAGCCCGTCTTTCCGAGCTCGACGCCGTAGGCGATCGAGCATCTTCGGCTGAATGTCGACGGCAACGACTCTCCCGGAGGGCCCGACCATGCGCGCCAGCGGCAGAGTGAAGAACCCCATACCGGGGCCGGGCTCAAGAACCGTCATGCCCGGAGTCACATACGGTCCCAGCAGCTTGTCCGGATTCTGCGTGCCCCATTGCCGGAAGGGACTGATCAGGAAATAGCCGAGCCACCACGGACAAACATGCTCTGCCATCGCAGTCTTCCCCTTTCGTGGTCGCGATACGACTTGCCACTCGGCGGGGAATGACCGGGCGACGTGCCTGCGCCCATCATCCATCTACGCGATCGCGCCGGTATCGGTTCCATCGTTGCTTCAGCGGGTTTGCGCACCCGGCGAAATCGATTTATCGTGGAACGGTTCCCGAATTCGAGGTGCAAAATGCTTTCTCGATTCCAGATGCGTTCCCGATTCTCCATTGCGATCTCTCTTGTCGCATTCACCCTCAACGTGGCGGCCCAGGCTCCCGAAAGGCCGAAGATCACCGGCATTTCGCACCTGGCGATCTACACGTCGAACCCGGAGGCGACGGACCACTATTATCGCGAGATTGTCGGCGCCGCGAAGCTCCCCGATCCGGAAAGTCCTAAGGGCGTCCGCTACGCCATCAACGCGACCCAGTTCGTTGAAGTGTTGCCGCTGCCCGAGGGCGCAGGCATCGACCGGCTCGATCATTCGGCGTGGAACACCGACAGCGCCGAAGGCATGCGCAAGTATCTTGCGGCCAAAGGATGGACAACGCCGGGCGCGGTGACGAAGGGTTCGGATGGCAGCCGATGGTTTGAGGTGAAGGACCCGGAAGGCAACCGCGTGCAGTTTGTGCAGCCGCCCAAGAATGCGAAAGCCCCGGACGAGCCGAATGTCATCGGCCGTCACGTGATTCACATCGGTTTTCTGGTGCGCAGCCGCGCGGCCGAAGACAAGTTCTATCGCGAGCTGCTTGGCTTCAGGCCGTATTGGTTCGGCGGCATGCAGGAAGGCAGGATCGACTGGGTGAGCCAGCAGGCGCCGGACGGTCACGACTGGCTCGAATACATGTTGAGCCCCATGCCGCCGGCCTCAACCACTCCCGCCGACCAGCTGCAGCGGCAACTGGGAGTGATGGATCACGTATCCATCGGCGAAGTCTCAGTGAACGACGCCTACAAAGTGCTTCAGGCGGGCAATCGCCTGACCGACGTGCGCCACGACCAGTCGCCCAAGGTCGGCAAAGACGGCAAATGGCAGTTCAATCTCTACGATCCGGATGGCATTCGTCTCGAGCTGATGAATTTCCATGCCACCGAGAAGCCGTGCTGCTCGCCGTTCACGGCGGAGGATCCGGCGGAGTGAGCCTGAAGTCGCGGTGGGCTCGCTTTTCTCTGGAGTGAATGAGGAGTCGATTTCTCGCGGGCTCTAAGCCGGCGAAACGAAAAAACCGTGTGCTCTTTCGGCACGACTGAAGTCATGCCCGGTTAGAAATCGCTTCTTGCGCGGGTCTCTTCGCGTTCTATTTCCAGCCCCCATTTCCCTTGGGCTCCTTATTCGGTATTGAGTTCGGAACTCGCCGTCTGGGTGGGCTCCTCACGGAAACTTCGCTTGGTGTGCTTGGCCACATACATGGCGGCATCGGCCGCGCCAAGCAGGCTGTCGCGGGTTTTGCCGTCTTCGGGGTAGAGCGCAATTCCCATGCTGGCCGAGCCACTCAATTGAACGTTGTCGAGCTGAAAGGGATCGTCGAAGCAACGCTCCAGCCGCAGCGCCATCTCTTCCACGTCGGCACGGCTGCGGACAGTGGGCGCGACCGCGGCGAATTCGTCGCCGCCCAGCCGCGCCAACAGGTCGCCGGCGCGAAGCTGGCGCTTCATGCGCAGCGCCACTTCCTGCAAATAGATGTCCCCGGCTCGGTGGCCATGCACGTCGTTCACTTGCTTGAAATTGTCGAGATCGATGTAAATCAGTCCGAAGATTCCGGCCGTCTCGCGGGCGCGGTCGATCAGCGCGTCGAGACGGCCCTCCAGCGAAAAACGATTGTGCACGTCGGTGAGCAGATCGAACTCCGAGCGGCGTCGCAGATCGGAGTAAAGCCGGCGCGTCTCCACGGCGAGTTCGACGAGCTCCACGCCCATGTTGAGCGCTCCGGCTTCTTCCGCGGTGTGCGCGGCCGGCAGCGCGAGCCAGGCATAGAGCGTTCCCAGCATCCCTCCGGAGCGCGCGGGAATCTCGCGGCGCACGACGCGCGCCTCATCGTACTTGGGCGGGCAATTGCCCAGCAGTGCTCCATCGTGGATCCGGCACCAGCAGGGAAAGCCGCCCAGCTTGAACGACACCAGCTCGGTGATGCGCTCCACGATCTCGGCCAACGGGCGCGATCCATTGATGTCCTCCAGGATGTGGCTGCGCCGGCGCTCGAGGTTGGCTTCGATCTCGATGCGGCGGGCCAGCTCGGTGGCGTGCCGGCGCACTTTGCGCTCCAGCGCCCAACCGCGCGTGGCGAACGCAATGACCACGACCACCAGAAATCCCACCAGCAGCGCCAGGTGGCCCACATTCATCCACGAAGGGTTGGCCAGAACCGCGATGTCCGACGGGCTGCGCAGCAGCAGGCCGAAGGTCATCGTGCCGCTTAAAGGATTGACGTAGTCGAGAATCGCTACGCCGGAAACCCTGACCGTGCTGCCGGCCTGAATGGCCGGCACGGACGGAGGCTTGTTGTCGTCCGAATCGAAGGGATGCCGCAGCGTGGCGGAAAAGACATGACCTTCGGTCGAGATCACATAGACATCTTGCGAGCGCTCCCGCACCTGGCTGAGCACCTTGCCTTCCATCGATACAAGGTCGAACGCATGACGGCCATAGGCGAGATCGTCCCAGGAAATGCGCAGCGGCGTGACCGGCGCCGACTCGCCGAGGGAGTGGATATCGCCCAGCTTCAGCGCCAGGAATCCATCGTTCACTTCGGGAAACCCGGTGGCTTCGGCGCGGTCGCCGACGCGTAGCGGCTCGATCTCCGGCGTCAGCACGCGGATGCTGCGGTCCCCGTCTTGCAGCACGGCCATCATGGCGGGGCGATAGTAGGTGATCGTTCCCGCGATGCGCACCCGGCCGCTTCGATCCTGAACGTTATAGGTGTTCAGCACCCGATCCATCGGCGTGATGGGCAGCGATTCGCGGTTCTGCGTACTCTTGCGGAGGATTCTCAGTTCGTCGAAGGACGGCGCGTGGAGAATAACGCCAACGAGTTGCATCTTGCCGTCGAAGCGGCCGGAGACCACGCCGGAAACCTCCACCTCGGCATCCAGCAGTCCCTGCAGGCGGCTTTGGTCGCCGCTATCCACGGTCACACTTACGTCGCCGCCATCGACAGCGAGCTCGATCTGGCTGACGCGATGGCCGGAGTTCAGCGTAGGCGCGGCCAGCCGCACCGTTCCGCGAAGGCTCACGTACATGCAATCCAGACTTCCGCCGATAAGAGAGCCGTAGTCTGACCGGATCGGCGGCGGCATCGGGCCATGGCCTAGGATCTGGATTCGGCTGCTGCGAATCACGGGGTGGAAACTAGGCTGAGTCACCCCTTCGATGCGGACGCGGTCGCCCGGGGCCAGGCTCATGCCCTCGGGGGGCATCACGTAGATCGCTTCCCCTGCGTCCTGGACGAAGAGGGACGCTTCGTAGTCGCGGAAGTAGGTGACGGTGGCTTCGAAGTCCACCGGAAGCTCCCTTTCGGCCTCGGCGTTGGTCAGCGCGCGAATGGCGCGCAAAGTGGTCAGCGGCGGCGGCGTTGCTGCCCAGCCGGTCACGGCCCAACTCACAACCAACGCCATGGCGCAAAACAGTCGCTTCATCTCGTGAACCTGCGCAGGCAAAGAGCGCTCCGAGGCAGGCAAAACCGGCGCCACTGGGAGCTTTTGATCAGGCCCGATCCTCGGTTTCCAGAGCCGAATCTTCCTGCGCAGCGAGCGTCTGGTCGAGCTTGCGGGTGTGCTTGGTGACATACATGGCCGCGTCGGCTGCGCTCAGCAAGCTGTCTTTGGTTGTGCCATCTTCCGGGTAGAGCGCCACGCCCAGGCTGGCCGACCCGCGAAGCGTGTAGCCGCTCACCTTGACGGGCGCATCGAAGCTGCGCTCCAGCCGGTGAGCGATCTCGTCGGCTTGGGCGCGATTGCCCACCAGCGGCAGAACGGCAGCGAACTCGTCGCCTCCCAGCCGGGCAAGCATATCGGCGGAACGAAGCTGCCGTTTCATGCGCTCGGCAACTTCCTGCAGATACAGGTCTCCGACACGATGCCCGTAAACGTCGTTGACCTGCTTGAACTGGTCCAGGTCGATGTAGATGAGCCCGAAGACGCCCGCGACGTCGCGCGACTCCTCGATCAGAACGGCCAGATACCGTTCCAAAGAGAAGCGGTTGTGGATGTCGGTAAGCTGATCGAACTCCGAGCGATGGTGCAGGTCGGCGTAGAGGCGGCGGGTCTCGATGGCCAGCGCGGCCAGCTTGGTGCCCATCGACAGCGCTTCCTGCTCGTCCTGAGCGCCCGGCACGTTCAGATCGAAGCCCGCCGAGAATACCCCGAGCACACCGCCCGCGCGGCCGGGAATGTCCATGTGGACGACGCGCAGCCGGCTGGTATCGAACGGGTACGCGCCCAGCCGCGCGCCGCCGGCGATTTCGCACCAGCAGGGAGTCCCATGCAGCCGGAACGATTCCAGATCGACGATCTCTTCGATGATCTCGGCTAACGGCCGGGCTCCATTGATGTCCTCGAGAATACGGCTGCGCCGCTGCTCGAGTTGCGCCAAACGCCGCTCCATGGCGGCCTCGGCTTCAACGCGAGCGGCAAGAGCCGTGGTCTGGCGGCGCACTTTCGACTTCAGCGTCCAACCCCAAGCGCCGACGACCAGAATCGTCAGCAGAAGAGCGCCCACTGCGATGGAGAGATTGCGAACATTGAGCGATGAAGGCCGGTCGACCACGGCGATGTCGTCGAAGTTGCGCAACAGAATGTCGAAGGGAACCCGGCCGACAAAGGGATTCGACTCCGACAGCATGCAGATGCCCGTCACTTGCACCTTCGATCCCAGCGGAATCTCCTTCATCGGTGGCGCGACGACGGGCGTATCGTCGACCGCGACCGGATGCCGGTAGATCGCCGAAAACACTTGTCCCTCCGAAGCCAGGACATATTCGTCCTGGGCGGCCTCGCGCACTGCCGCGACCACCGTGGCATCGATCGACACCAGATCGAAAATATGCTTGCTCGTCGCCAGCAGTTCCGGTGTCTCTTTTTGCGGGATCACCGGCTCGTATTCCTGGCGCTCGTGAATTTCGCCGCCGGTGAGGGTGAGGAAACCGTTCTGCACGCCAGGAAAGCCGATCGCGTCGGCTTCGTTGCCGATGCGCAGCGGAGCGTTCGTTTGGGTATGGATCCAGAGGCTTCTGGACCCGTCCTGTAGCACCAGCATCGATCCCGGCTGATAGTAGGTGATGGTTCCATGCACACGGACCCGTTGCGTCAGATCGTGCACATGATAGGTCGTCAGGATCTGGCCCATCGGCGTAAGAGGAATGGACCAAGGATCGGCGCCGGCGCGATGAAGAACTTTGACGCCGGCGAGCTTTGTGACATGGAGCAGGATGCCCGTCTGCTGCATCTTGCCGTCGAAACGCCCTGACGCCGCGCCGGTAACCTCGACATCGGCGTCGACCAGCCCGGCGAGCGCCGCCCAGTCGTTGCTGTCGATGGTGGCGTCGATCGGCCCGCCATCGGAGAACATCTGCAGGCTGACGGTCGGCACATTCGAGCTTCGGACCAGGTCGGCGGTGCGGACGCGAGCGTGCACGGTAACGAACTTGCAGTCGAATTCGGAGCGAATCAACCGGTCGAAACTCGCCGGTTCCGGCACGGGAAGGGAGCCGTGGCGCAGGAGCGTAATGTCGTTGCTCAGCACAAAGGGCCGAAAGCTCGGCTGCGTGGTGCCGCGAATGAGGATGCGATCGCCGGGCAGGAGATGCGCCTTGGTCGTTGCCATGACATAAATGGCCACGTCGCCGTCCTGTACGAACAGTGTCTTTTCGTAGGAGCGGAAGTAGGTCACGGTGGCTTCGAACGCCACCGGGAGAAGATGGCTGGCTTCCGGATTGCTCAGCGCGTGAATGGCGCGCAGCGTAGTCAGCGGCGCGGGCGCGGCTGCCGACGCAACCGCGGCCCACAAAAGAATCGCAGCCGCTGCTGTCCATTTCTTCATCGAAATGAATGCCGCCTTAATGCGTGCGGACGAGAGACGCCCTCCATCGTTCATCGGCACCCTTCGCCGCTTCGTTTACCGCAGGACGGACGACCGCCAAGCGCGGTGAGTGGCTTTCTCCGCACGCCCAGGCGTTCGTCACGATCCGGTTGCAACG
>JASHTH010000232.1 GCA_030040655.1 Acidobacteriaceae bacterium
TATCTTTCGCCAATCATTTGATCCTTGTCGATTGAACTCCAATGTTATCAAGTAGATGAGGAAGTCAACCATCAGATGAGAAAAGTAACCGCCGCCGTTCGTTTTGGTAACTGTTTTGCTCTCAGAATGGTCGATTCTATCTTCATGCTGAAATCCGCGCCTCCTTGGCGGCGCGGACGAGTTGCTGCAGGCCCCTCCGGTTCACGAAAGTTGGGAATGGCGAAAGTTCAAAGCCAGGTTGAGCAGTCAGCGGAATCGCACGTCAAGCGCGCGATCCACTCCCATGCGGCCGTTTATCAATGGCTGCAGCTCCTTCGGCGCAGTCTCGGTCGCGGGCTCCGTTTCACTCGGCCGTGGCGGGTCGACCGCCCTCGGACGGCTCCACACCTTGCGTTGCCCACGGGGCTGGTTTTGCTCGCTTGCGCCTGGTCGGCCGCGCTGGGGCAATCGCCGGCTTTGACCAGCCCGGCTCCGGGAAGCGTCCTGCCGGGATCCGTCGCCACCTTCACTTGGACAACGGTGAGCGATGCAACGAGCTACAAGCTCGAGCTCGGAAGCATCCCCGAGGACTTCGGCCATCTCGGTACCTACACTCGGGCAGGCACAACCGCAACTTCGCTCTCCGTGCGCGCCAGCGGTCTGCCCACGAACGGAGAGATTGTCTATGCCAACCTCACCTGGGTGGTTGGCGGACACGCCTCCACCGCCCACTACGCCTACATCGCGGCGTTCCGCGGTTCGTCAGCAGCTCCCGTCATCGGCTCGCTCTCCTGTGCGAGCAAATCGTTCACGGGTCCCGGGACGGATTTGTGTTCCGTCAAGCTGAATGTCGCAGCCGGAAGCGGCGGCGCCAATATCGAACTTGCCAGCAGTGAATCGGCCGCAGTTGTCCCAGACCGCGTGAAAGTGCCGGCCGGCAGCAAGAGCGCTACCTTCAAGGCGGAGATCGCCGGCGTCTCCCGGGCACTGAGCACGATCCTTATGGCTACCGATGGCAAGAGCTTCAAGACCTTCCCCATCGAATTGAAGGCCGACAAATCTGTATTGGAGTTGAACACGAGCAGCATCGCCTTTGGAGACGTCAATCTGCATTCGTCCGCCACACAGTCGCTTCGGCTGAGCTCGACCGGGAAGAACCCTCTCGTCATCGACTCCGCGAAGATCGCAGGCAAGGGATTTACGATGTCGGACGCGAAGTTCCCCATCACCCTGGATCCGGGTAAGTCCCTGTCACTGGACATTGAATTCGATCCGGCGACGACGGGCGCCGTTGTCGGCGCGCTAACCATCGCGAGCAACTCCGTCACCGGAAGCGCCACCGTGGTTCAGCTGACTGGAACAGGGAAAAACATCGCCTATGCGGTCAATCTCACTTGGGATGCGCCTTCGGCGCCCGACGTCTCAATTGCCGGATATCGCGTCTATCGAGCCATCGACGGCAGCTCCCAATACGGCCTGCTCAACGGTTCGCTCGATCAAGACACTTCTTATGTTGACGAGACGGTTCAATCGGGCGCCGAGTATGACTACTATGTCGAAACCGTCGACCTGGCCGGGGTCGCCAGCGCTCCGTCGAAGACGCTCTCGATCGCCATTCCCTAGTTGGTTTGCGCCTTCGCTACCTGCTCCCCTCCGGTTTGCTCCGCCCATGCGCCTGTGCTAACCTTGATTTCTGTGCCGTTGTACGTGGGAGCGGGAGTGTGTCCGTGCAGATTTGGCATGGCAGCACCGCATTCCGCGGGATTGAGCTGGCGTAGCTCAGCTGGTAGAGCATCTGATTTGTAATCAGAGGGTCGGGGGTTCAAATCCCTTCGCCAGCTCCACTTCAGAGCTGCAAAAGTGGTCCCGAAACGGCCAGAGAGTTTCGCCGGCGGGCTGATTTTCGACCGCCGGACCCGTCCTCCGCGGCGATCCCACTGAGGTGCATGCCTCTCTTATCTCCGGATGCTCTCCGGATGGAGGTTTATGCGCCGAGGGCGGAGCGTGATCGGGGCGACAGGCGCGATTGGTTGGGCTGCCGGCGACGGATTTTCATCGCGGCTATAGCGGTTCCACGATTGCTATACCTCGGAGCCACTAAAGCCAAGTGGCTCTTTCTTCAAGAAAGAGCCACCTGGGACGACGCCGGAAACGGGATACAGGAATGGTGGAACCGCTCAAGTATGTCGGGAAATGCCTTGGGCACAGGTGGCCGAGTGGTTAATGGCAGCAGACTGTAAATCTGCCGCTCCTTGCGAGCTACGGAGGTTCGAATCCTCCCCTGTGCACCACGATTCCAGGGTGAATTGAGGCTTGCAATGCCGAGCGCGCGGCGATTGTCCGGGAACTTGGAGATCGCCGCCAAAAAGCGCAGAGCCGAGGGCCTTCAGAGCTCTGGTTCGGACCTGGAGCGCAAGTATTGGCCGGCCCTTGCGCTCTTCGCAGTGCTAGGGTTGCTGGGCTGGTTCACGATCGGCGAAGGCGCCGTCACCGTCTTCGGTCGGCCGGTCGAAATCCGGCTGGTGGCGTTGCTGGTGATCGGCAGTTTTGCTTTACGGACGGCATTGGCCCGGCAGGCAGACCGGATTCGCCACGGCGGAGACGGTCAGGATCGCGACCACTGATTCGGGCGTCGGCTGAGCGAGACAGAGGTGGCTGTGCTCGGGTGGGGCAGGGTATGTAACAGGGCATGACTTCCGTCGTGCCGAAGTAGCGAAAATCTGGGGCTTTAGCCCCTGAGATTCGGCAACACGAGCTGATGTAGCTCAGTTGGTAGAGCACTCCCTTGGTAAGGGAGAGGTCACCGGTTCAATCCCGGTCATCAGCTCCAGAAAATCAGCTTCTGGCTTTTAGCTCCTAGACTTTAGCCACTGCCGTGGCGGAGACAACAAACAGCTAGAAGCTAACGGCTAGAAGCTAAGGGCTGTTTTTGCGGGAGTAACTCAGTGGTAGAGTCACAGCCTTCCAAGCTGTTGGTCGCGGGTTCGATCCCCGTCTCCCGCTCCAGGATCGGGACCTCTGAGGCGGTCGGTTGTTGGTCCCTTGAGGGGATCTGGTGTTTTGAAAGGGCACGGCTTTAGCCGTGCCGCTGTAGCCGAAATATTCCACGGGGCTTTGGCCCCTGAGGTTCCCAACGGATGTTCGAGCAGGCGGCGATTGCGGTTCAGGACGAGCAGGACTATGGAAAGCTGCGTGCTCTGATCGACTCGGCCTTCGACCCGCGCGACGTGGATGTGCTGCTCCATCGCGTCAGCCGAGCGGGCATGAGCATCCGCAACTTCGAGGAGATCCTCAAGCGCGGATACCTCGGGCGTGAGGCGATCGGACTGTACGCGTCGCTGCCGGTCTCGGACCAGGGATTGACGCGCGAGCGCTACCTGCGGCTGGTAGAAAAGGTGCCGTACGAGCTTCGGCAGCGGTATTTCAAGGCGTATGCGTATTACTGAGGGATCGCCACGCCGACGAGATCATCGGGCGGGCGCAGGGGAAATAAGGCAGCTTCTAGCTGTTAGCTCTTAGCTTTTAGCTCGTCTGTGAAGATTGCGATCGATGCTGAAGGGCAGAGCTAGAAGCTAAAGGCTAGAAGCTGAAAGCTGGTTTTTGTGGGGCTGGAGCCCGATTGCGGGCGCCCCGGGATGCAACAGGGAAGTACGAGCTACGAAGGGAATCCGACAAGATGGCCAAGGAGAAATTTGACCGCAGCAAGCCGCACGTGAACGTAGGCACGATCGGGCACATCGATCACGGCAAGACGACGCTGACGGCGGCGATCACCAAGGTGTTGCAGAAGCACAATCCCAAGATCGTCTTCCGCTCGTTCGATTCGATCGACAACGCGCCGGAAGAGCGCGAGCGGGGCATCACCATCGCCACGGCGCACGTGGAGTACGAGACACCCAACCGGCACTATGCGCACGTCGACTGCCCCGGCCACGCCGACTACATCAAGAACATGATCACCGGTGCGGCGCAGATGGACGGCGCGATCCTGGGCGTGGCCGCGACCGACGGCCCCATGCCGCAGCCCCGCGAGCACGTGCTGCTGGCCCGCCAGGTGGGT
>JASHTH010000233.1 GCA_030040655.1 Acidobacteriaceae bacterium
GGATCGATGGAGCCGAGGGTGAGATCGTCGTCGGCGTAGCGGCGGTCGTTGAAGTGGAAGCCGCCGAGCAGATTGGTGTGGAGGAGCCAGGCGACGATCTGCTCGATATTCTGCGCGGCGTAATGATGGCCGGTGTCGACGAGCACGCGCGCCTGCGGGCCGGCCTCGCGCGCAAAGTGCGACGACATGCCCCAGTCGGCGATGTCGGTGTGATAAAAGGCCGGCTCGAAGGGCTTGTACTCAATGAGCAGGCGTTGGCCGGGCGCTAAATGCTCGTGGCTGGTGCGCAGCGCCTCCTCGAGCCAGCCAATGCGCTTGCGGATGCTCTGCGAACCGGGGTAATTCGAGCCGTCGGGCAGCCACAGCGAGATATCGCGGCAACCGAGCTGGCGGGCGATCTCGATCGAGTCCAGCATGTGCGCGATGGCCTGCTCTCGAATGGCCTCGTTGGGGTTGCACAGTGAGCCGTACTTGTATTCCTGGTCCTGGAAAAGGTTGGGATTGATGGAGCCGGCGCGGATGCCGGTGATCCGCTCCAACTGGCGAACTGTAGCGACATCCTCTATGCCGTTGGCCAGGTCCCAGAGCACGTGCAACGCCAGCGTAGGCGTGGCGCCGGTGAGCCGGTTCACCTCACCCGCATCGGCAAACTTTTCTTCGATCGTCGACGCCGCGCCAGGCTGCAGGAATTTGCCGAAGCGCGTGCCCGTGTTGGCAAATCCCCAGGAGGGAATCTCGATCTGGAAAGAATCCAAGGCCTGACCGGCCAAGTCAAAAAGCGCGGATTCCGAAGGTGTCATGAGTCGCCTGCCTTCAATGTAAGTGAGCCGGAGCGCTCCGGTCACGAGTTAACTTTGGTCACGGACCAGAATCACGACCAGAAACCTTGGTCCATGGACCCCCTTGATGCGTGTCATTTCGATATCGGCTGTGGCGCTGGGCCCTGAGATCCAGGTGACCAGCAGCGGAGCCTGCACGCAGCGGCTGAAATACTCCGGAAACGTTTCGACCACCTGGCTGGCGCGCAGAATGCATAAGTGCCAGTCGGGTAGCAGGGTCAGGATGCGGCGGCCCTCCTGGGCTGAATGGTGGAGCACGATCGTGCCGGAGTTCGCTACGCCACAAAAGGCCTCCGTCACCACGCCCTCGGCTTTCTCGATTTCGCCGGATTCGAGATCGTGGTCAATCTTCCAGTCGTAGCCTTCGGCAAGCCACTCGGAGGGTAGCCCGGCGGGAGCCACGAATGTATGCCGGCCGCTGCGGGCGAGCTGGGCGGCGATGGCGGTTGGCAGCTCGCCCAACACGCATTCCACAACTTCCGCGTCGTACTCGCGCAGGCGCTCGATCATGAGTTCTACGCGCTCCTCGGCGTCCAGCATGCCCTGGCGAATATAGTTGCGCGGCAGTTGGGCGTAGGAGTCGGCAGCCGGCGCGGCGTTGCCGGTTGCCGTGAGAACACGGTCCAGGATGGCATTGCGGGATGTCGCCGGCGGGCTCATCGGCTCTCCTTAGCTCGCGCGGCCCACCACTGGCGGAACGTCTGCGATGGCAGACCGCGCAAGTCGCGGGTCATCGTCCAGCGCGCGCCGATGCTGGGCAGCGAGTGAATCCATCCGTCCTTGCGGGTAAAGGGACGCAGCCCGATACGGCCGAACCTTTGTGCGGCCGTGAACAGCCAGGCGCGCGAAAAGAGCAGATTGGCGATGCACAGCCCCCAATAGAGAGGATCGAAGAACTTGGCGAATGATTTTCGCTCGCGATCCGTCACCCTGGCGCGCAGTTCGAGCAGAACCTCGGGGATATTGATCTTGACCGGGCAGACTTCGTAGCAGGCGCCGCAGAGCGACGAAGCGTAGGGCAGCGACTGCGCATGTTCGAGACGCATCAACTGCGGAGTGAGAATGGCGCCGATCGGCCCGGGATACACCGAGCCGTAGGCGTGACCGCCGGTCTGCCGGTAAACCGGGCAGGCGTTCATGCACGCGGCGCAGCGGATGCATTTCAAAGTCTGGCGCTCGGTTTTGCGCATGAGAATCGAGGAGCGGCCGTTATCGAGCAGAACGATGTGAAAGCTCTGTGGGCCGTCGCCGGCGGTAACGCCCGTCCAAAGCGAGGTGTAGGGGTTCATGCGCTCGCCGGTGGCCGAGCGCGCCAGCAACTGCAGCATGACTTCCAGGTCGGCGAAGCGCGGCAGCACTTTTTCGATGCCGGCCAGCGTGATCATCACGCGCGGCAGCGTGAGGCACATGCGGCCGTTCCCTTCGGACTCGACCACGGCGACCGCGCCGGTCTCGGCGATGAAGAAGTTGGCGCCGCTGATGGCGGCGGGAACGGTAAGGAACTTCTCTCGCAGATAATTGCGCGCCACCGCGGTCAATACCTGCGGATCGTCCTTCAGATCCGGAATCCCCATGCGGCGGGAGAAGATCTCGCGCACTTGGGCGCGGTTGACGTGCAGCGCAGGGACGACGATATGCGAAGGCTCGTCCTCGCCGAGCTGCAAAATGATCTCCGCCAGATCGGTCTCGAAGACGCGGATCCCGGCGGCCTCGAGCGCGGGGTTCATCAGCGTTTCGGCCGAGGTCATGGTCTTGATCTTGATGGCCTGGTCGACGCCCTCGTCGCGAAGAATGCCGGCAACGAGGCGATTGGCCTCTGCGCCGTCCCCTGCCCAATGAACCTTGCCACCGGCCGCCGTGCAGTGGGCTTCGAACTGCTCGAGGTACTCGCCCAGATGCTCAAGAACATGGCCGCGAATGGCGCTGGCGGAGGCCCGCAGCTCCTGCCAATCGGTCTTTTCGGCGACGAGTCTGGCGCGCTTGGACTGGATGACGTCCATGGCGTGGGCAACGTTCTTGCGCAGTTGCGGGTTGCGCAGCACCGGCAGCACGGCCTTGGGAAACGGCGGCGCATGAGTCGGATCGAGCA
>JASHTH010000234.1 GCA_030040655.1 Acidobacteriaceae bacterium
CAAAGCGCTGTTTCTCGATTACGACACCAAGACGCGCACGCTGGGCTTCTCGCCGGTGGAGCTATATCTGGGACCGTGAACGACGGGGATCGGTGATCGGTGATCAGTGAAGGATAGCTGAGCTGCTGCTGCTTGCACCAGCCATTATCAACGCGGGTACTGGTGCCATTTGAGAAACGGCACCGGTGCCCTGTGGCAAAAATCGTTATTCTGTGACGCGAGAATCGTAGTGTAATCCCAAGGCCACAGAAGTCAATCGGGCCTCCCGCCGCCCCCACCGAGAACCCGAAAACGGACGTTCCGTCTCGATCCTGAAGGAGAGAATCGTGATCCCAAGGCTATGCATATTTTTGCTCACGATCGCCGCTATCGTGTCGGGCGCAACCATCGACTCCCAGGCTCAGCCAAAGACCTTGTTGACGCGCCACGTGCGCGAGGTGACTGTCAACGGGCAAGCGCCATTAGTTGGGCACCTGCCGGCACAGCAATCCATGCGCCTGGTTCTTGTTCTGCCGCACCGCAACCAGGCGGAATTGGATAGCTTCCTGAAGGAACTCTACGACCCTCATAGCGCGTCCTATCGCAAGTTCTTGACGGTGGATGAGTTCACCGCGAGGTTTGGTCCGACGCAGGAGGATTACGACGCGGTGATTCGCTTCGCGGAAGCGAACGGCCTCACGGTGGTTGGCACCTCCCGCAATCGCATGAACCTGGATGTAACCGGCCCGGTCGCGAATATTGAGGCAGCCTTGCATGTGACCATGGGGGTCTATCAACACCCCACGGAAAACCGCACGTTCTTTGCTCCAGACCAGGAGCCTACGCCCGACCTAGCCCTCCAGCTGTGGCACATCACCGGCTTGGATAACTATTCGACCCCGAAGCCCGCTCTCAGGCGGCGCGATGCGGCTGCGTTGACGGTCAAGTCCGACGCCACCACGGGCTCCGGCGCCGACGGCTCGTATCTCGGCAGCGACATGAGGGCGGCATACTACGGTGGAACACTCACCGGCAGCGGCCAATCGCTCGGGTTGTTCGAGCTCATCGGTACCGATCTGACCGATCTGACGACGTACTATTCCAATGTAGGGCAGACGAACAACGTACCTATCACGCTTCTATCCGTCGACACCCAGAGCACGAGCTGCGTCTTTACGGGCACCCCGCCCTGCGACGACACCGGACAGACGCTAGACATGACCCAGGCGCTCGGCATGGCTCCGGGCTTGTCAAGTCTGGTGCTTTACATCGGAACGGGCGGCCTATCGGGGCAAACAGTCGACGATTCCGGCATTTTCAACGCCATGGCCACGGCCGACCCGCTGAACCCTCAGTTGGCCTGTTCGTGGGCGTGGAGCCCGACCGACAACACGACCGACGACCCCTACTTCGAAGAATTCGCGGCGCAGGGTCAGAATTTGTTTGTCGGCACAGGGGATGACGGTGAGTGGACCACGACTTCACAAATTTGGCCGGCGGATAGCGTGTATGTCACGTCGGTCGGCGGGACGGTCTTAAATACAACGGGTGCGGGCGGCGCCTGGAGTTCCGAGACCTCCTGGGTCGACGGTGGCGGCGGCGTTTCGCCGAACCAGTTTGCCATTCCCTCCTGGCAGCTGACCACGGCCGAAGGTTGCGTCGCTCTCGGCGTCGATCCCTGTTCCAAGACCTTTCGCAACGGCCCGGACGTTTCGGCAAACTCCGATTTTAGCTTTTACGTCTGCGCCGACCAGGAGGCGTGCACCGCGAACCTCTACGGCGGCACCTCCTTTCCGACGCCCATGTGGGCCGGCTATTTGGCTCTGGCCAATCAACAGACAGTCGCGAACGGCAAACCTGTGCTCGGTTTCATCAATCCCGCCCTTTATACGATTGGCTTGGGCTCGAACTACGACCTCGACTTTCACGACATCGTCACGAGTGGTGGCAGCGGCTATGCCCCAACCGTAGGATACGATTTGACGACCGGCTGGGGAAGCCCGAACGGAAGCGCTCTGCTCGATGCACTGGCCGGAACTTCTGTTCCGAGCTTCACCATTTCTGCCTCGCCGACTTCGGTCTCGGTAGCGCAGGGCAAGAGCGGCACCTCGACGATCACCACGGCGGTTGTGGGCGGCTTTGATTCGGCGATTGCGTTGTCGGCCGCGGGGCAGCCAACCGGGGTGACGGTGACCTTCAATCCCACGTCGATTACCGCGCCGGGTTCGGGCACATCGACCCTGACCCTGGCAGTAGGTGCGACGGCGGCGACGGGGAGCTACCCGATCACGGTGACGGGGAAAGGCGGAGGGGTGACGAAATCGACCACGGTGACGCTGACGGTAACTGCGCCGCCCACGTTCAGAATAATTAGCGCGTCGCCGACTTCGGTATCGGTGGCGCAGGGCCAGAGCGGCGCCTCGACAATCACGACGGCGGTTGCGGGCGGCTTTGATTCGGCCATTGCGTTGTCGGCCACGGGGCAGCCGACCGGGGTGACAGTGACCTTCAAACCCACGTCGATTGCCGCGCCGGGTTCGGGCACGTCGACCATGACCCTGGCGGTGGCCTCGACGACGGCGACTGGGAGCTACCCGATCACGGTGACGGGAAAAGGCGGAGGGGTGACGAAATCGACCACGGTCACTTTGACCGTGAGCTCTTCGGCTAGCTTCACCATCAAAGCCGCGCCCACTTCGGTGTCGGTGGTGCAAGGCAAGAGCGGCGCTTCGACAATCACAACGGCGATTGCGGGCAGCTTTCATTCGGCCATCGCGTTGTCGGCCACGGGGCAGCCGACCGGGGTGACGGTGACCTTCAAACCCAAGTCGATTGCGGCGCCGGGTTCGGGCACATCGACCATGACCCTGGCGGTGGCTGCGACGACCGTAAAAGGCACATATAAGGTTAAAGTCACGGGCACGGGCGGAGGCAAAACGAAATCGGCCACGGTCACTCTGGTTGTAAAAGCCGCGCCTAACTTCACCATCACTGCTTCGCCCAAAGCCATTACCGTGGCCCAGGGGAGCTCCGGAACCTCCATTATCACCGCGCGGGCTTTGGACGGCTTCGACTCGCCGATCACGTTGTCGGAAGCTTCGAAGAGCGTGAGCTTCAGTCCCAACCCAATACCGGCACCGGGCTCAGGGAAGTCCACAATAACGGTTACAGTGGGACCGAAAGCCGCGCTGGGAACCGAGACCTTAACCATAATCGGCAAAGGTGGAGGCAAGACGAATCGCACCGAGTGCGCCCTTACGGTCGTGCAATAGTGGAAGCAGGACGGACACAAAGCATCTGATCAACGACATCGCGGGTAGCCGATCGCTGGACGTTCGGTGAGGATATCGCGATTCCTGCGCGCTATAGCAATTCCTGAGTCACTGTATCCCGAAGTCGCTATACTTGAGTCGACGCGACCCCAAGGAGCGGCGACCTTGCACCAAACCCAAAAGGCCACAGCAACTCAGGAATTGCCGTAGGTCATTTCGGACCAGTGGGTCCTAGCCGACAGCGGGGTTTGCTTCGGCGCACACTCTGAGGTCTACTGCACATGGGGCAAAACTCCAGACCCAACTTCTTGAGTGAGGATAAATTAGATGACGACGTCGACTTACAACCGCGATGCCAACAACACCTTACAATCAGCCGTGCAGACTCTTTAGAGCCACGGAATTAGCGCTTCTGCGGCTCTATACTATCCGTCGTTGATCGGGAATTGCTGGGACGACGAACTGCTGCCATCGGGCGATTAATTAGCACCCGATCCAATCGCACAGCCACTTCTTCGGGATCCTGGGCTGTAGTTGGCTGCAGATCACCACTTCACTCATTGATGTGGTCGTGGGCAAGCAGACCATTCTCTGCTCGCAGAAAAAAGCGTCCCAGGACCAAGTTTCGTTCTGGGACACGAGCACAAAGCTCCAGTTTGAAAACAGCAGTTCTGAACAACCACCATTGTCCGCACCGCTGTCCAACAACAGCTTCACTTATAGCAATTCCTGAGTGACTGTATCCCGAAGTCGCTATACTTGAGTCGACGCGACCCCAAGGAGCGGCGACCTTGCACCAAACCCAAAAGGCCACAGCAACTCA
>JASHTH010000235.1 GCA_030040655.1 Acidobacteriaceae bacterium
CACATGTCCGGCTACGCGGAGCAGGCCCGCGGCCGTGTATTTGTCTCCTCCGGGCAGGGCGACGGCGACGTCGAACCATCCGGGCGCAAGTGCGGGCAGAGTCGCAGTGAGCGTGTTCGAATCGACGAATTTGGTTTCAACTGCTTTGCCGCCGAAGCTGGCCACGGCGCCGCTTTGAAATCCGCTGCCGCGGATGGTAACCGTCTGGCCTCCCTCGGTGACCCATTCCGGCTGCAGATGGCCGATCGACAAGGGAATCGACGGCAGCTCCATTTGGACTACGCCATTCGCAGTGCTGGCAAAGAGATATTTGCCGGTCGAGTCGATGGTCTGGAGATTCTCGATATAGGGATCGACGGCCGCGCTCCCAAACCGGGTGATCGCAACCGGGAAGTCGACGCTGGCGATGTGTTGGCCGCTGAGCACGTCTTCAATCTCGACGACGCTGGGAGTGGGGCCGCCATCGGTACTCACCGTGCCGGAACGGTAAAGCAGCGCGCCTGAGGGGTGCATCTGCATGTTTGAAGCCACCGGCACGCCCTCTTGCGGAAAGTTGATTTGGCCGAGATAGTTCAGATTGGAATCGAAGAATTGCGAAGCATTGCCGCCGGAGCCGATCAGGTTTCCATCCTGGTCGATCCCAGCCTGGAATGTATCGTTGACGCCTGGGATGTCGTCGTTGGCGGGGATCTCGGGCCCTATGCCGGCCAGCCAGAGACCGATGTTCGTATCGTACGACCCGCTGTCGGGCACGGTGCTGCCGGCCTGGTTCAAGACGGCGGCGTCGCCTGAGGCAGTCGCGTTCCAAACCAATCCATGGATCATGTTGCCCGAGGCATCCTGCGCCCAACTCCCCGATTTGGTGGCGAGATTGATCACGAAGATCTGCCCACCTTCATAGCCCTGCGAGAGCGAGATCGCGGAGCCGGCGAGGGTTCCATCGGAAAGCTCGACCACCCGGCCGGGCGTGACCGGCGTGGAAGAGCCAAGAGCTGCCGTGGGGTCGATGGTGTAGCTCTCGTTGGGCTTGGTCAGGTCGATCATGTGGATCAGGTTGGCGCCAACGTCGCAGACCCATAACCGGCTACCGTCCGGCGAAAGCGAAATGCCTCCGAAGCTCGCACTCTTGGGGATGGAGCCTTTGGGAACCAGCGGGGAAAGCACTTTCTGAGTGGCGGGATCGATGACGTCGACCGCTTTGCCATTCGCGGCATACAAAAGCTGCCGCCCAGAATCGTAAAGAAGAAACCTTGGAGTGCCTTTCAAAGAATAGTGCACGGGCGGGTAGGCGTAGGTGAAGCCGTTGGGCATGGTTGCGGTTGCGAACGGCGAGATAACGGTGATATCTGCGGGGCCCGCTTTGCCGGGGGGAGTGGTCACTGTGAGAACCGCATAGTGGCTGAAGCCAGAGCCCTCCGGTCCAGAATCTGTGTACGCCACGATATTGGCCGGCCGGCCGCCGATATTCACCTCCACAAGCGGTGCTGAAAGCTCCTCGAGGCCGGTGCACAACAGATCGATCGTATCGCCTCCGTCGGGAGAGCCAGCATTCTCATAGACCTGCACAATTGAGAGCGGAAGCCTGTTATCGATAGAGGGCAGCGAGGCGGTGGTTGCCGTATCAAGCGCCAGAACGGCGGGCTGCCCGCCAAGATCCGTGCTTATGCCATAGACCATGCCCGTTGAGTCGGCAGCCATCCAGACGTCGGAGGCATCGGTCGTGTTGAGGCCGGTTATTTCATTCATGTAATTGTTGATGGTCTTGTTTTGAAAGTTCGACATGTTGATGGCCTGGGTTACCAGGTCAGCATAAAAGCTGCCATCGCGATAAAGCCATGCCCCGTCAGAGCTGAAAACATCCCAGCCACAGCCAAGCGTGTCCTGGTAAAGCAAGGCGCCGCTTTGATTGAAGATAAAGAGAGAGTTGAATTGAGACGAACCGTTGGTGCAGACCTCGAACAGGGATCCGCCTTTGCTGGCCGCGGCCCAGGTGATGTTGCGTTCGGGATCGTAACTGTTTAGCGCCGTGACGGTCGTATTAACGGGCAGGGGCAGCAGGGTTGTGCCATCGAGAAACTCCGGGGCGCCGCCGGAAAGGCCAACGATCAGGACCGAATGATCGATGCTGCGCCCCAGTCCGGTGGCGATGGTGTTCGGGAAGACGACGGGGACGGAGATATCCACCAGGGCGTTCGTCAGGTGGTTCCAAAGCGCAGTTTCAACTCCGGCGAGATTCTGCGATTGAACGATAAGGTCGGCTTTGGCTGTATAGACCAGATAACTGATCTCGAGACCGTCGAACTCTGCCTGGCCGGTTCTGTCATACGTAGTGGTGCTGAAGAATTGGACATACGCGCCGCCGTTAGCCACGGCGATGGTAGAGCTATCGGGCGAGATGTCCAGTGCATAGGGCGAAGGAACGTCGATAGAGTGTATGACGTGGTAGTCGACGGTGGAAAGCACGTCGATGCGGTTCAGGTCGAACCATGCTGTAAAGAGCTGCTTGTGGGCCTCGTCGAGGGACATCGTGGGTTGGTACTGCATGGCTAGGTACTGAACGTTATTCTGCGGGGGATAAAAGACGGCGCGTGTGCGCGTGCTCGAGCCCCATGAATTTGGAGCGATGCACAGCGCGCAAAAGGCGAGAATGACGAAGCAGATGCTCCGATGAATTCGGGTCGTTTGCGTTCCGGTGAGATACGCCGCGTGACCGCCGGATACGCGTGGAGAGGGCATGGAGGCAAGCCCGGTCATGGAATGACTCCGAAGGGAATTGTGAACTCATGTTAGGCGCGTGCCACTGACAGGTCAAATACCGCCGGAGACGCAAACCGGGGCGGTTGATGCCGCAGGTTCCCCCAAGGGCTTTTCGAGTCCATGCATCTTTGCTGCGCGGCGATAATTAGAGTTGCTCTGGGATACTCCGCCCTCCCGAGACGCTCGCCCGATCTTATTTCGCGGCGGTCTGGAGCCGGAGCGCCCGCCATGAAGCCGATCATCCTTTCGCCAACGCGAAGCCGCCCGCTAAACCTGTTTCTGGGCGTCATAATGCTGCTTGCCTCGCTGCTCCTGTTTCTGGCGCTGGCCACGTATCATCCGTCCGATCCCTCCATCAACACGTCGACAGCGCCGGCGGCACAGCATGCCGCGCACAACTGGATTGGTCTCTCCGGAGCCTGGCTAAGCGACCTGCTGTTGCAGTCGATCGGGTTGACGGCGTTTCTGATACCCATTTGGCTCGGCGCACTCGGCTGGGGATGGATGCGTTCGCGTCCCGGCGGCTCGGCTTGGTTGCGCTGGGTAGGCACCGTGTTGGCACTTACCTTCGTTCCCACGGTCTTGGCGCTGTTCCCCTGGCACTGGCGCTGGCTCCACGTGCTGCCGATCGAGGGCGTCGTAGGCCTGCTCATGGCCGGCATGCTCGTCGGCTATATGAACATTCAGGGCGCTTGGCTGGTGGCCGGCGTGCTTTCGCTCGCCGGTCTCTACTTTTCGCTGGCCGTGAGCCTGTGGGCGATGAAAGAAACCATCGTCGAGCGCTGGCTGCACTTTCTCGCCCTGCGTGACCGCTGGCGCAACTGGCGCGAAGAGCGCGCGGCAGCCAGGGCGGACCTCGATTTCGCCAGCGCGCCGCATGCCGGCGAGGCCGATGGCGAATTCCAGGAAGAGGAGTTTGTCGGCGAAAGCCGCAGTCTCTGGGCGCGACTTTTCCGGCGCAGCCGGACCGAATCGGCGCCGACTCCGGACCCCCTCGATGAAATTCCCGCGTTTCAGCGCGCCGCGCAGCCGAAGCAAGAGGAAATTCCCATTGTGCCTCCGGCGCGGCGCAGCATCTGGGAACGCGGAGCGGAAATGCCGACCGCGGTGCCGGCACCGGCTTCCCCGGGAGCTGCATCGCCGGTTCGCACCGCGGCCATGGAAGCACGGCTTGAAGCGGCGCGCGCCGTGGAGACGAAACCGGATCAGCGCCTCGGTGAATCTCGCAGTGCAGGTTCCCGGCTGCCCGAGCCGCATGCTACGCCGACCCGAGCCGAGTTTCCGCCCTCCGCGTCGCAGCCGTCGGGCCCGATCGCCATCCACGATCGCGCCGATGCTACCGTGCGCACGGCAACCGTCGCCCCCAAGAGCGTCAGCGGATTCAAGCTTCCGCCCAGCACACTGCTCCACGCCGGCGAAGGCCCTCAGGCGATCCGCGAAGACGCGCTGCGCGAAGAGGCCAAAGTGCTCGTGGAGAAATGCGCCGAGTTCGACGTGCGCGGCCAGGTGGTGCAGATCAACCCCGGCCCCATGGTGACGACCTACGAGTTCAAACCCGAAGCGGGTGTGAAATACAGCCGCGTGACCAGTCTCGCCGACGATCTTTGCCTGGCCATGCGCGCCGAAAGTATTCTGATCGAGCGCATGCCCGGCAAAAGCACGGTTGGCATCCAGGTGCCGAACCACGAGCGCGAAATCATCCACCTGCGCGATGTGCTCGAGTCGGAAACCTTCGCCAAGGCCCGGTCGCGGCTCACCCTGGCCATGGGCAAGGACATCAACGGCCGCATCGTGACCGCCGATCTTACGTCCATGCCGCATGTGTTGATCGCCGGCTCGACCGGCTCGGGCAAATCCGTCGCCATCAACGCCATGATCATGAGCCTTCTCTTCCGCACCACGCCGGCGCAGGTGCGGCTCATTCTCGTAGACCCCAAACGCGTGGAGCTGGGCATGTACGAAGGCGTGCCGCATCTCTTCACGCCCATCATCACCGAACCCAAGCTGGCCGCCAACGCCTTGCGCAACGCGGTGCGCGAAATGGAGCGCCGCCTTAAGCTACTGGCTAGCCGCAGCGTGCGCAACATCGACCAGTACAACAAGCTCTTCGAGGGCACGATGGGCTCGCTCTTCGACAACAACGAAGACGAGCAGCCGCTGCCTTGCATCGTCATCATCATCGACGAGCTCGCCGACCTGATGATGCTCGATCGCGCCAACGTCGAGGAATCGGTCACGCGCCTGGCGCAGATGGCGCGCGCCGTCGGCATTCACCTCATCCTCGCCACGCAGCGGCCCTCGGTCGACGTGATCACCGGCCTCATCAAGGCCAACGTGCCCACGCGCATCAGTTTTCGCCTGGCGACCAAAGTCGATTCGCGCACCATCCTCGACACCAACGGGGCTGAAGCTCTGCTGGGCCGCGGCGACATGCTTTTCTTGCCGCCTGGCACCAGCCGCCTGATGCGCCTGCACGCGCCCTACGTCAGCGAGAAGGAAACCGCCGCGGTCGTCCAGTTCTGGAAGCAGCAGGGCGAGGCCGACTACGCCGAGGGCTTCCTCGAGGCGCCGAAAGAAGAACGCGTGGCCATGGAAGGCGCGGCCAACGACGACGAAGACGAGAACGACCCGATGTTCGACGATGCCGTCCGCCTGGTCTTCGAGTTCGGCAAGGCGTCCACGTCGCTCTTGCAGCGCCGCCTGCGCATCGGCTACGGCCGCGCCGCCCATTTGATCGATTTGATGGAGCGCGACGGCCTCGTCGGCCCCGCCGACGGCTCCCGCCCCCGCGAGCTGCTCAAAGCGCCCGGCTGGCTGCATGAAGTGGCGATGAGCAATGACGTGGATTGAGCACAATTCGGCACGCCATTCTGGGACATCAAACCCTCATGAAGGCCCTGCCATGACCATCGGGTGTCAAATGATAAAAAGGGGGTGTACAGACCCTCTCGCTGGGCTATATTTGCAAGACACGGTCGATTGGGGAATCAGAATAATGGCGAAAAAAAGGCGCAAACTGAGGGTCGAGTCGCTGTTGGCGAGAACAGAAGCCGTGATGCGCGAGGGGATTTCCGCAATGTCCGAGGAGGAATTTGCAGTTTACAAGAGAGAGAGCAAGAAGATCGTCGAGAGCATTAACGCTAAGGCTGTCGGTTGCGCCGAAGCAACCGGAACTCATTCACAAAAGACAGAAGCTGCTCACGCGTGAGATCGGGCTTTGTCAGCTTGAGCAAGCGGATATAATCCTCCTCGTTCCCACACTCAATCGCGATCTTCATTGCCTCCATGCGCTCTTCGAGGACTCGTTCTTTCTCTTTGTCGATGTGCTTCTTCCCGCTTGTCTCTCTCCGCCTTGCCATTGAACGTGGCCTCCGAACGGTTCCCGGATCGAACTTGGCACATTCCCCGAAATCATGATTTCCAAGAAGACGGTACCGGATAGCAACGCTCAAAGGGGCTGGCTAGAGCGCTCTCGTTGATGAGCCTCTCCCTATGTTTCTACCATCGAACAGAAACGGGCAAAACGGAATATTTTCAATTACTTGGGAATTATTTGGGAATTTCTGCGTTAGGGAGGATGCACGCACTTTTAGGACATTACCAGCGCTCTCGACAGGTGTGGAAAAGCAGTGGAAGCAAACCGGGCTAGCCAGGCTAATCGTGAACTTTATTCTTTACAAAAAGTCATCTATAGACTACATTACAGATCAATCGCGCTATGCTCCCCGAAAGCAGCCCAATGCCCAAACCGAACCGAATCTGGCTGGCCGTCGCAATCGTCGCGTTGATCGCGATTGCCGTCGACTTCCTCGCGACTTTTCTTTTGCGGAGTCCTCCTGCTGGCCAAGAAGCCCGCATAGCCATCGCGCTGCTCCCTCTACCCGGAGACATCGTGCTCATTGTTCTTGTGCTCGTCGGGGTTCGGCAGCTCGACGAGTTCCAGCGGCA
>JASHTH010000236.1 GCA_030040655.1 Acidobacteriaceae bacterium
AGAACAATCAGAGCTCCATTGACAAATTCGAAGCCATAGTTCGCCGCTTTGAGCGAGCCAACTTGGATTGTGATCGGATATCTCCCAGGCGGCGAGGCCGAGGTCGCCGTCGAGAAGAGATTTGCCACGCCGGAGACAACGCTCGCTCTGTCTCCGTTCACAAAGCCGGTCATCGAGTAAGTCAACGCCGGCACTCCTTCGCCCTGAATCATGAAGAGATTGTTTGCGCTGACCTTCAGCGGTGCTTTGTTAACTTTGAACACTCCAGGTGCACCCGCAAAGGTGTAGTTCGCCGCCTTAAGTGTCCCGATCTCCACCTTTATTGGGTAAGCGCCTGCGGCGGATTTTGACGTTACAGTTGAAGAGAGCCTCGGTTTGCCGGAGACAACCTTGATGGTGTCTTTGTTGACAAACCCGGTCAACGAGAACTCCGTCGGCGCCGGCGGCTTTTCGCCGTAGATCATCTGAACCTCGGCGGGCATGATTTCCAGAGTCGCCGGATGAATCTCGATGACGCTCCCGTTGATCCGCACGGAATACTTGTGCGCCGCAGCTCCGCTCACCTTTGCGTCGACCGGATAGTGCCCCACTGGAGACTCCTCTGTCGCTTTGGTGACGATGGTCGCGGTGACATCATCGCCCTTCTTCAATCCCTCAATGGTGTATGTGAACTCCGGGTTTTTCCCACCATAATTGCGTGTTGCAGGGGCGGGATGCAGCGTAATCACCAGGGGCGGTGGCGGAGTGCCGACAGAGTAGTTCCAGGTGAAGACGTCCGTCACGTCCGTTCCTGCGCCCGTTGCCGCCGTGAATCCCGCCCAGGCGGTGTCGTTGCCCAGGATTTGCGGAAGGTCGATATCAGCGTACGTCGTGGTGAACGACGCGGACGTGACCGTATCGGTGATGGTCTCGGTGATGGTCTCGCCGTCGTAGCTGATTTCAACGAGGAACATATCGCCGCTATGCAGGTCGATGCCGCTCGACGACATATCGACGGCAGGGACCGTCGGCGATGCGCCATCGGTATAAAAGCCCGTGGAATCGTTTCCCTCGCCGGCGTTGCTGTAGAGGTCGAACTTTACCGCAGCGCTTGGCGTAATTCCGATCGGTCCGCCGGGATAGTCTGACCCATAACCGAGACCCCCGCCGGATCCCCCGAAGACTGCCGTAGGACCCTGATTTTGCAGGGTGAAGGTCATTCCGTCTCCCGTCGCCGTATTGGTGAGCTGGAACGTAAACGTGGTACTGAATGCCCCGATCGGAACTGGTGTCTGGAAGTAGGCGGATCCCGCCTGGTTATTCTGGTTGTCGGTGAGCTGCAGGGCGCCGGACGCGATCGTCGCCGATCCGTTGAGGTCAAGCGTTGCCGCCGTGAATCCATTGGCGAAGTTGATGACACTTCCGGAACCGCCAATGAGATAGAACCCGTCGGCCACAGGGCTGGAGCTGTAATTGGGCGCCGTGGCGATGGCTTTGACAGTGGTGTTCGATGAGATGGTGAATGCGCCACTGTAAGGCGTCGACTTGACCGTCGGCGTCGACCCGTCCGTCGTATAGAAGATCGAAGCTCCCTGCGTCGCATCCGCGATGGCCACCGACTGCGAAGCCGCATAATACCCAGGCGCGGGCGTGAAGGTGGGCGTTGCTGCAGGAGGTGGGGGAGGCGGGGCGTAAGAGTAGGACCATGACAAGATGTCGTTGAACTCTGTTCCGGCGCCAGTGGCGGCCGTAAAGCCCGCGTAGGCTATGTTGCTGCCAAGAAGCTGCGGCAGGTTGACGTTGGGATACAAATGCGTGAATGTTGCGTTGGTCACGGTGTCGGTGACGGTTTCAGAGAGGTTGAAACCGTCATAGGTCAACTGCGCCTGCATTACGTCGCCACTATGCAGATTGATGCCGGAACCGGTCATGTCGACGGCGGGAAGGGTTGGCGACGCGCCATCGGTATAGAACCCCGTAAGATCGCCGCTCCCAAAATAAACATCGAACTTCACTGCGGCGCTGGGCGTAATTCCAACCGGATCGCCGGGAGAACAAGCGCCATAGCCCAGGCCGCTGCCACACCCTCCCCAGTAGAGTGCCGTGGGCCCCTCATTTTGCAGCACGAACGTCAACCCGTTTCCACTGACGATATTGGCGATCCGAAAGTTAAACGTCGTGCTGAATGCCCCGATTGGAACAGGTGTCTGAAAGTAGGCTGATCCGGCCTGATTTTGTACGTTCGGAGTGAGTTGCAGCGCGCCGGATGCGATCGTCGCCGATCCGTTGAGGTCAAGCGTTGCCGCCGTGAATCCATTAAGGAAGCTGATGGGCGTACCGGAAGCGCCGATGAAGTAGGCGCCTCCGGCCAAGGCGCTGGGTCCATCTCCGGGTGCAATGGCCATTGCCTCGATGGTAGTTACGGACGATACGGAGATCGGTGCCGCGTAAACGGCTGAATTTGTTGTCGGCATGGAGCCGTCGGTCGTGTAGTAGATCACCGCTCCCGGCGACGTATCGCTGATCGTCACGGCTATAGGCTGCGCAAATACTCCGGGCGCAGGTGACAAAACCGGTGTTGCCGCAGGCGGTGGATTGTTGGTGATGCTGAAACTCGCCGTTGAAGAGCTTTGCAGGTGGGTTGTGTCGCCGCCATAGCACGCTGTGACCTGGTACTGCGCAATCGGCAGAACGGGAGTGGTCACTGAGGCCACGCCGCTCGAATTAAGTGTCAACGTCGTGGGCGGGAATTGGGGATTGGCGGGAGAGATCGACAGGGTAACCTGTCCGGTAGGCGTGGCGCTGCCTGCCGTTCCGGTCACGGTCACGGTGATCGACTCCTGACCGATCTGTGCCGCGGAAGTGCTGATCGCGGTCTGCGATCCCGCATAGCCCGTGGTATCGCCGGCCAGAGCTAGTTTGCTCACAAATGGATCAGTTTGTCCGGTCGCTGCCGTGGGATTCGTCGTTTGAAAAGCGCCGGATGTGACCGGAAAGTCGGTCGAAGTGGCAAAGCCCGCGACGTAAGCGTCATCTGACGAGTCGAGCGCGATGGCGAGCGCTCCATCGCCGATCTGCGGACTGGAGCCGCCGCTGCCGCCCAGAAGCGTGGCGAAATCGAGCGCCGACCCCGTCGGATTCAGCTTGGCGACGAACGCGTTGATCGTGGCAGGTTGACCCACCGGTGTTGGAACCGCATCGGGCGTTTGCGGAAACGTTCCGGTCAGCGCGCTCCCGACAACATAGGCGTAGCCGGAGCTATCCACGGCAACGCCGTTCACGGTCGGCAGACTGCCTGGCAAATAGGTGGAATAAGCCAGCGACGAGCCGTCTGCACTCAGCTTGGAGAGAAATCCCGTTCCGCCGGTTGTAGCCGTTGTTTGCAATGCGCCGGCAGTGACGGGGAAGTCGGTGGAGTCAGTCAACCCGGCAACGTAAACAGCGCCGGTTGCATCCAACGCGACGGCGTTTGCTGATTCGCAGAGCCTGCCCTGATCGTTCCCCCAATCGATGCAATACCCGCTGGCGCCTGCGTTCTGCGCGCTTCCACCGAGATAAGTCGAGAAAATCTCCGCGCTCCCGGCAGGGTTTAATTCGGTGACAAACGCATTCGGTTTACCCTCTCCGAAACTATGATTGGCCGTTTGAAACGCCCCGCTCGTAACGGGAAAGTCAGACGAATATGCCTGGCCCACCACATATGCATCTCCCGCGCTGTCGACCGTAATGGCATTCGCCTGATCGCCATATCCGCCGTCCCCATCGCCGCCAAGATAGGTCGAGTAAACCAGTCCCGTGCCATCGGCATTCATCTTGGTGACGAAGGCGCTGCGCGATGCATTGGGAAACGCGCGGTTCGTAGTTTGGAATGCTCCGTAGGTCACCGGGAAATCCGATGCGTTGGTGAAACCGGTCACGTAAGCGTTTCCCGCGGAATCCACAGCGACACCGAGGCCTAAGTCGCCGCGTTCGATGAAGCCCCCGGGATCGATTACATCCTCGTTCGTCCCGCCGAGAAAGGTCGAATACACGAGACCGCTGCCCGTGGGATTCAACTTGGTCACATAGGTCGTGGAGTGGCAATAGGCGTTTGCCTTGTGCACGGTCTGAAACGCGCCCGGGGTCACCGGGAAGTCCGGCGACCACGATTCGCCGGTCACGTATGCGTCGCCGGAGGCGTCGATCGCCAGCCCAAAGGCGAGGTCGCCATTTCCGCATCCGCCCGTTCCGCCCAGGTACGTTGAATAGATTAGTGCGGTGCCTTCTGGATTCATTTTGGTAATGAACGCAGAAGCGCCCGCATCTACGTTTGTCGTCTGGAAGGCGCCGGTTGTGACCGGGAAGTTCAGGGCGTTCGCCTTGCCTGCGACATAGACATTGCCCTGGGCGTCGACCGCGATGGCGTTCCCTTCGTCGCCATAGCCGGTCATAATGCCGTTAACCGTCCCTCCGAGATAGGTGGAGAACACCAGCACAGGATCGATCACCAGCCGGAGGGTGCGGTCGTAGCTGCCGACGGCAAAGCCGAACCTGCCGCCGTTCAACCGTTGGTATCGGGCGCTAATAGGATGCCTGCGGCCATCAAGCTCCTGATAGGCGACGGGCTTGAGCAGGCGCAGTTCCCCACGGCTTGAAGCGAGGACCAGGTCCCCGTTGACGGCATCGATGCGAGTATCGTCTGCGCCTTCAAGCGACAGCCGAATGCGGCGTGGATCGGCGCCGGGCGCAATGACGAAGCTGTGCTCCAGCCGGCCCTGATTGCCGTAGTACACCAGGTCGATGCCCGGATAAACGCCTTTGTACCGGACGCGGCCGAAGTTGGGAATGTCAGTGCGCCATCTGCTCGGGTCGTTTCCGATGAAATAGTTCGTTTTCGTGATCTGCTCGTCTTCCTGGTGCACCGCAGCCCGTGGATTCGAGCCGGCGAGCTTCATCCGGATGTACGGGGTCTCGATGTCCGCGGATTTTGGAGCGAAGTGGCGGCGTGGGTCGCGCGCACCGGGGGTTTGAGCAGCCTTTGCGGCGTTCGACTTGCCATTGCGTAACGCCAGCACCGCCTCGCCTGGGCGCACGAAGAGCGTGTAGCCCTGCCCGCGCGACAGAAACTGGACCGAGGGATCAGTCTGGCCGCGATTGGCCTCGAAGCTGATCGGAATGCGGTCGAAATTCGCGGCCACGCTGGCTTTGACGGCGGTCGGAGGGCTCGCCGCTGGCGGCGAGCCGCTTTTCTGCTGGGTCGCAGAGGGCGCCGTAAAAAGCAGCACGAACACGACCGCCAAAACGGCCGTGAGAATAACTTGGAGGGAACGGGACGCCGGCATGGGAAGCCTCCTGATCCGGCTAGGGACCCGGCCAGAGGAAGCGCGCATGCGGAAGTCGGGTGGTGAGCTCGATACAACTATACACCCGATGATTGGACGTGAGACGGACTTTTCAGGCCTGGGGAGTCCTCAGGCAGGCTATGGAACCTCCGCCAGCTCCATCTGGCCGTCGTGGAACAGGCGACGAACGTGCAGCCTGCCCGGCCCGCAGAGTGTTGGAAGGACGAGTTATCGCCGTTGGCATGAATCGTCACCGTCCGTTCACCAGGTAGCTGTATGGGAAGGCATAATTCGGTGGGCTGAGAATCACGACCAATCATCCAGGCCTGATCGGCGGCATGACCCTACTTCTTCCGGCGGCCGGCGCGACCGCCTGTCTCGTGCCCGCGCAGAAGGCTATGTCAGCAGATCCAATGTCTGCTCTGCGGTCCGAAGAACACGCTTCATAGGGCCTCTTCGCGGCGTCGCGAGCGAATCACCGGCTGCGCTTACCCAACGTGAGCTCAATCACGTTGGGGAGAATGACTGGCCATCAGGCAGCCCCGCCTGAGCAAACCGCAAACCTTACGCTGAGTGGATACCACTCATGCGCGGTTTGTGTGCTCAAAACATCAGATAAAGACAAGTGCAGTCGGCACTCGCTTCCGGAAAAGCTCGTCCGTACCGCCTTTCGAAGACAAATGATTGCTGCAAAGTCTCACCGCAGGGATCGTGCATGAGCCGCTGGATGTTTCTTCTGAAACCGCCTGCATCCGATGCCGACACTCGTGCCTGGCTGCGTCTCAAAGGAATTCGGGACATCGCATCTGGATTGATCGTGCTGACCACGATGCTCGCCGCGGACACGCGGTTGGTAGGCATAGTTCCATTCGTTTACGCCATCATCCCTTTAGGCGACATGTCCATTGTTCTGGGGTCGGGCGGGTCGAAGTCGCGGGTGCTCTCCATTCATGGTGTAACCTGCGCGGCGATGCTTGTCGTCCGACTCTTGTTGGTCCATGCCATTTGAGAAAAATGCCTCACACCGACTCTATGGCGCCTGGATGATGGGAAGCTGATCGAGCATTGGGACGAATTCAATCTGCTGGAAGTATTCCAGCAAATCGCCGCGGCGACGCCTTAGAAAGGCGGAGGAACTATGAACCATTGGATGTGGCTGGTATCTCTCGTTGGCATTCTTAGCACAGCAGTTGTGTTTGGCACGGATATGTTCTTTTTGACAATCGGCTGTCCCGCTCTCAGATTGGCTTCACCATCTGCCGGAACCGAAATCATGGGTCTTTTCCACATGTTCTCCGACGCGCGGATGCCGATCTGGGGCGTCTTGGCAATCTTGTCCAACGTCTTGCTGGCCGTGTTGAGCAAGAGTGGGCGGCGCTGGTTCTATTTCGCATCGCTCTTCATGCTGATTCTGTTCGTCATTATCTATGCTCGTTTGTCAAAACCAATGAATCGGCTTCAAACCGAAGCGGCAAAAGCCGGGAAAAGCCTCGACAATGGTCGAGAACTACAAGCGTCGTGGGATAGGGTGTTGTTGATCCGTGTTCCGCTGCTCGTTGTGTCCCTGCTTGCCCAGTGCCTCGTGTTGCTGGTCGCTTCGGCGTAAATGTGGCTGGTGACCTCCCCTTTGAAGCGTCAGGAGCCATCCGCGGCTTGGACGGTGGCTTCCATATCGAGCTTGTCGTCGGTCCCTTGTTGATCCATGCTATTTGAGAGAAATGCCTCTGACCGTTCTCGTCGACCGTGAGGAACGGATCGCGATAAGCCATGGTGGAGATGTCGGTCTATTGATTTCCGAGATTAGCGCTCCTCGCCGAAAAGGCGAGCGTGCAGCTTATTTGGCCCACAGGAGCGAATTCGTCCTGATAAAGCTGGCCACGGGCGCTGTCGATACGGCACTAGAGATGAAGCGTTCATCGAGGCTTCACCAGCGCCGATGAATATTGGAATGAACCCCGATTGATCGAGACCTATCCTGTCTCTTCTTAGAGTCCCTGCGGTGAACGCATCGGCCTGGTGCCGCCGTTCTGGCTGAACAGAAGCGCACGTCACGCCCGACCTTTTTCTCCGTGTGGATCGGTTTGATTGTCGCGATTCTGGCCGGTGCGGCATCGTTGTGAGGCTGCGACCTTGCGGGATCTTCCGAAGCACTGCGAACACAACACGCATTCGGATATGGCGGAGAGGCCCACCCGGTGATGGGGCTTGGCATAGCCCGCGGATACGCCGATGATAGGTATTCAAGGAATGTCGGATGGATATCGCCGGGGCGAAGGTATCGCATTACCGGGTTTTCGAAAAACTCGGCGAAGGAGGCATGGGTGTCGTCTATCGAGCCGAAGACACCGTGCTAGGGCGGCCCGTCGCCCTGAAGTTTCTGGCCGAAGGCCTCATCGACGACATACCGTCGCTGGAGCGCCTTCGGCGGGAAGCTCGCGCTGCCTCGGCCCTCGATCATCCCAACATCTGCACCGTATACGAGATCGGCGAGCACGAAGGTCGACCCTTCATTGCCATGCAGTTTCTCGAAGGCCGGACGCTGAAGCATCTCATCGCGGCTGGTCCATTGAAACTTGACGCTGTGCTCGATCTCGCAATCCAGATTGGCGGCGCACTGGACGCGGCTCACATCAAGGGCGTTATTCATCGCGACATTAAGCCCGCGAACATCTTTGTCACCCAACGAGGGCAAGTAAAGATTCTCGATTTCGGTCTGGCGAAGTGGGCACCGGTGGCGCGCGGGGCCGCCCCAGGCAGCAACGAAGATTCGCCGCCTGCGACTACCGCGCTGACTCGGGTGGGCGAGGTTCTGGGAACCGCGGCTTACATGTCGCCGGAGCAGGCGCGCGGCGAGGAGTTGGACGCGAACTCCGACTTGTTCAGCTTCGGTACGGTTCTCTATGAAATGTCGACGGGCGTGAGGCCTTTCAGCGGAGCGACCAGTGCGCTGCTCTTCGATGCCATCCTGAATCGCACTCCGGTTTTGCCAACAGGGCTGAATCCAGAATTGCCTCCGAAGTTCGATGAGATCGTCGGCCGCCTGCTGGAGAAGCATTGCGACCTGCGCTATCAGTCGGCCCGAGACCTGCTCGCGGATTTGAAGCGGCTGAAACGCGACAGGGAATATGCCGCGTCGCCGTCATCGTCGAAGCAGGAAGAGAGGGCCCTGCAAGCTGGGCGATCGCGCTTCCAGGACGCGCCACATCGCCCGAACCTGCCCCGGAGAAGGATTCTCAGCCTGATTTTGGTGGCCATAGCCGTTACGCTCGGCGCTCTTCTCTATCTTCGTTTGCGTCCCACCCGCAAGCTCACCGACCAGGACATGGTGGTCCTGGCGGATTTCACGAACACCACCGGCGATCCGGTCTTCGACGGCACATTGCGAGAGGGACTGGCAGCCCAGCTGGAACAGTCTCCCTTCGTCAACCTGCTCTCGGACGAACGGATTTCACGGACGCTCGCCCTCATGGCCCAGCCGCGCGACGCCCGTCTCACGCAGGATTTGGCGCGCCAAGTGTGCTTGCGCACGGGAAGCGCCGCGACGATCGATGAATCGATCGCCAGCCTGGGCAGCCAATTTGTGCTCGGTCTCAAAGCCGTCAATTGCCAAACCGGCGACCTGCTGGCTGTCGAGCAAGTGACCGCCAGCGGTAGGGAGCAGGTACTTGCGGCGCTGGGCAAAGCGGCAGAGGAAATGCGGAAGAAACTGGGCGAGTCGCTGGCGTCGATCGAGAAATATAATGCGCCGCCCGAAGAGGTCACCACGGCATCGCTCGAAGCGCTGCACGCATTTAGCCTGGGCGATCGCGCGATTGTTGTGAAGAACGACCCTGCCGCTTCCATCCCGCTGTTCAAGCAGGCCATCGGCCTCGACCCAAATTTTGCCATGGCGTATACCTATCTGGCGCTTAACTATCACAACCTCGGCGAAACGGCACTGGCTGCCGCAGCCATGCGCAAGGCGTTTGCGCTGCGCGAACGGGTGAGTGAAATCGAAAAACTCAATATCGATTCGGATTACCAGCGGTTTGTTACCGGGGACCTGGAGGCAGCCGATCAGACGCTCCAGCTATGGACCGAAACCTATCCGCGCGATGTCGTCCCCTTGATTGAGCTGGGCGTTGTCGATATGAACCTGGGTAGTTACAGCAATTCGCTTGCTTCGTTTCAGGAAGCATTGAAGCTCGATCCTGACAGCGGGTTAGTCTACTTCGACACAGTCGGCACCTTCGTGTCTCTTGACCAACTCGACAAAGCTAAGGCCTCGGCGCAGGAAGCGAAGGCTCGGAATCTCGATTCCCCATGGATGCACGAGGCGCTCTATAGAATTGCGTTTCTCGAACATGACGCGGCGGGGATGGAGCGCGAATCGGCCATGGTAATGGGCAAACCTGGCTACGAGGACCAGATATTGAACGACGAATCGAGCACTGCTGCCTACAATGGCGAGTTCGCGAAAGCGCGCGAGCTGGCGCGGCGGGCCGTTGAGGAAGCTGGAAGCGCCGGCGAAAAGGAGACCGCGGCCGTGTACGACGCCGACGGCGCGCTACAGGAGGCATTGGTGGGAAATCGGAGCCAGGCGAGAACACTGGCGCGAGCAGCCCTCGCACTGTCGAATGGCCGCGACGCGGAAGCCCTTGCCGCAATTGCAATGGCCCTTGCGGGCGAATCTGCCCAGACAGATCCGCTCGCGAGCGATCTCGCCCACCGGTTTGCTGAGGATACGCTGGTGCATTTCGAATACCTGCCCATGATTTATGCGGCCGACATTCTGGGCGCGAACGGCAAACCGAAAAGTGCTAACGATGCAATCCAGGCCTTAGCGAAAGCACAGCGCTACGAGTTGGGTGACTTCGGCGTCTCGCTCTACCCCGCTTACCTGCGAGGACAGGCGTATCTGGCCGAGCGCCAGGGAGCTGCGGCCGCTCAGGAATTCGAGAAGATTGTCGCGCACCCCGGCGTTGTCTTGAATGATCCGATTGCAGCGCTCGCCCATCTTGGCCTTGCCCGTGCCTATGCGCTCGCGGGTCGCACTCTGGATGCGCGCAACAATTATGATGATTTCTTCGGGCTCTGGAAAGACGCTGATCGGGATCTGGTTGTACTGAAGCAGGCAAAGGCGGAGTATACTCACCTGACCCGGTAGATCGCGTGGAATGTCGAAGAGGCATCAATTGGGCCGGCCGAAATTGTACAACCCGGCCGGTAGAGGACCATGGCCCTCGCAAGCGCGAAATTGAATTTGATGCCATCAGGCCTTGCCACAATTCCAGAATCAGACGGGCTGGAGATATGGTTTGGCGACTTCGCTTATCGCAATTCCTGAGTCACTGTATCCCGAAGTAGCTACACTCGAGTCGCCGCGACCCTCAGCGAGCGGCGACCTTGCGCGGAGTCCAAAAGGCCACAGCATCTCAGGAATTGCCGTAAACCGGGAATCGACTTGTAAAACGATAAGCTGAGAGCTATACCGCCGCAACCTCATCGTTCCCAATTTGCTGGGCTTTAACATCGCGCATGGGTGTTCGGCCGAAGAAGCGCCTGTATTCGCGATTGAACTGACTGGCGCTTTCATAGCCAACTTCGAAGGCAGCGCTATAGCAAAACCAGAGATGCTGTGTACCGAAGCCGAGACACTCAACTCGCCGCGAGCACAAGGAGCGGCGACCCATGCAAGACAGAGAATAGGCCACACCTTCTCTGGTTTTGCCGTAGCGGCATCCAAGCCATCGTTCATCGTGCTAACCCGTGCCTGATGAAGACGCAGCCGCTTTTGAAATTGAAGTCGGCTCATCTGAGTGAGAGATTTGAAACGGAGATGCAAAGTGGAAACCGCCATTTGCGCCAGTTGGGCCAGTTCCTCCACTCGCAGAGCCTTCGTGAAGTTTGCCTTGAGCCAAGCCACTGCTCTGGCGGTGCGATTAGAGGGAGCACTTCCATTCATTGTCTGCTCACGCCACATCCGGATGAGCGAACGATAGCAGTCAACGGTTGACACAGGTCCTTTTCACCCACGATTTATAGTGTCTTCATCTGTGCCATTTCTCCTTTTCCGGTTATCGTTGCTTATACGTGGTCTCACATCCTCGCAAGAGGCGCTCAATTCTGCGAATTGCGCAAAAAGATTCCTGCGCATCTGCAGAATTAGATCGTTCGCTTCAGCACATAAGTCACCCACGGAGGAATATTGGTTTCGTTCATCCACGAGTATGGCTCGTCCCCTTTGGCCAGCGGCTTGCAGAATTGATTCGCTCGCAGACTCGCCCCTTCATAGACTTCCTGGTACGATTCCTCGGTCCAGAGGATGTCTTCGACAGGCCTGCGATCTTGGTGGTCAGTAACGAAGATGCTGCACGCGCAACGTTTCAAACCAACAAATTCGCGGGATAGCGAGATAACGGCCCACGATCTCACGCCGCTCCACGAATCTCCGATGGGCGCGCGTCTTTCTCGATCGATCGAATAGGAAGTAATTCCGGTGCCTGCGGCGTCAAACAGGGCACTGCGAATTCGCGCCGAAATCCCGGCTTGTCGAGGCAGTTCGATTCGAGTCTCGGAACAAGCCGGCATCATGACCTAACGCCAGTGGATAAAGAGGCTGCAACGGGCGCTGCCTCGCGACTACTTGCGCGGTCGCGCCTTCCGCCGATTCGCCGGTACACCCCTTCGGCTATTCGATACGGGTTTCCTTGTGTTGGCTGCCTCAAACAAATGCCGAATGCCGTCTTCCAACAGTGCGACAGCTTTCTCCAAGGCGCCGAGATGTGCAACCCGCACGATCGCGACGGACATCTGCAAGTCAAAGGATGGGGGGCGTAACACTTTAACCGTGTCGAGAGAATTGCTCCCGGCAATAAAGCGCGCTGGCAGCAGCCCGACTCCATAGCCTGACTGAACGAACGCCAGCTGCAAATGCATGTTGTGGATTTCAGCCGCAATCATGGGGGTGAAGCCGGCACGGCCCATCCGATCGATGAGGTTTGCCCGAAGGAAGCACCCGGGCGGATTGAGCACCCAGGGTGCTCGGCCCAAACTTTCCCAATCGCCGTCGACGTTGCCTGCGGCGCTTTGAACAATCTCCACGCGGTCTGTCGCGATGATATTCGTCAGAAGGGGTGGAGGCGCGGTTTTACCTTCAGGTAAAGGTACGGCTGCAACATCGAGCTCACCCGCGAGCAGCCGGTTAAACAATTCAGGTGTGCGCTCGCTCAACAGCAGGAGTCTGACCTTGGGGTATGTTTCCGTCAGCGCCCGAATAGGTTCGATAAGCGTCCCTTCGGCCAGGGGATGCGCGAGCCCGATGCGCAAGAGGCCGTGAGGTTCGGCGTCGCGCGACGCAAGAGCTCTCAGCGCCTCCGTCCGCTGCGACAGATCTCGCGCTTGTTCAAGCACCCTGGAGCCCAGCGAGTTCAGGCGCGGCGGCTTTACTGAGCGGTCGAGCAACTCGGCACCCAATGCAGCCTCCAGCCTTTGCAGTTGCCGGGTGATAGCGGACGGTGTCCGGTATAGACGACTGGCTGCACCGGCTATGGACCCGGCCTGGGCAAACTCTACGAGGGCGAGTAAATCGTCGAGCAAGGGAGCCTCCTAAAGTACTCCTGAATCTTCCCCACAACGAATAGCAGAATCGTGCGGAAACGGCAATATCATCGTGAGAATAATGAACTTGTGGAATTGTCGGTTCTCCGTTAAAACCACAGAGAGTTTGTGCGTTTGTGGAAACCAGATGCCTCAAGCAATTCAAATTCGGCAGACTGGCGGTCCTGAGGCTCTGAACTGTGCACCGATCTCGGTCGGTGAGCCCGGGTCGGTCCGGGTGCGCCTCCGCCGGGCGGCGGCGGGCGCGCGCAACCCCGGGCTCCACCATCTTGACCAGCTAACCCAGTATCCACAGGAGTCGGCCATGAGCAAGACTGCAATTACCTCGCCGGAACTCGCGCCGCCGGTCGGCCCATTTTCCCAGGCGATCGAAGCCGGTGGTTTTCTCTACGTCAGCGGACAGGTCGCCCAAGACCCGGCCACTGGCAAGGTGGTCGAGGGGGGTATTGCGGCCGAGACAGAGCGCGTCTTCCGGAATCTCTCGGCGGTTCTCAAGGCGGCCGGCAAGAGTTTCGACGATGTCGTGCGCGCCGGTGTGTATCTCAAGAGCATGAGTGACTTCGCCGCGATGAATGGCATCTACGCAAGTTATTTCAGTCAGCCCTTTCCCGCCCGCACGACGATCGCGGTGGCCGCGCTGCCGCTTGGGGCCTGCGTTGAGATCGACCTCGTCGTCAAGGCTTGAGACGACGCACGGAGGTTGACCTGATGAAGTGTACATTTCAAATCGTCGATGTTTTCAGTTCGGCACCGCGAGGGAGGCAAATGCTGCGGTCACTATTTTCGGCGACGATGCTGGCCGGCGCGCTCGCCGGAACTGCGATGGCGCAGGCGCCGGAAGCCGGCTGTGCGCTGCCTTCGGAGCCCGAGGGCATTCCCGCCGCGGTCGATGCGGCAATCAGCGGGCCCGCGGACAAGGATCGGGCCTGCATGAAGGCCCTGTTTATACCCGAAGCGCGCCTGATGTTCGTTTCAATCGGCGCGGACGGGACGCCAGGCTACACCATCCGGACCCTGGACGATTGGATCGCCGGCGTCAAAGCCAGTGGCCACGCCGTGCTCGAAGAAAAGCAACTCAAATTTCAAATTGAGCGCTACGGCAACATCGCGCAGTTATGGAGCACCTACGCGCTGCACAGCGACGGCAAGCAAGTCGCGCGCGGCATCAACAGCATTCAAGCGATCAAAGCAGCCGGCGGCTGGCGAGTTACAGGCATCATGGTGCAGGCCGAGTCGGAGACTGTGCCGCTGCCCATGGAATATCTGCCGTAACCGCGACACGCCTGAGGGCATTGCTTGAGACAAACCAGGAGAGGATCCACTATGACAACGTTTCAAATTGCAAGTGCGTTGAATGCGCTCGCCATCATCGCAGCGGTGACTGCCACCCCGTCGCAAGCTCAGCCCGCACAGACGGTTCAGGCGGCTCTCTCCAAAGAGGCTGGGACTCTTTCCGACAAATTCACAGGATTGGCGCGAGTGATGGCAGGGAAATACGATTGGAGGCCAGGTCAGGGCGTGCGTTCGGTGGGCGAAGTATTCAACCTTATTGTCACGGAGAACGGCATACTCGCTGGAACGCTGACCGGTGCAACGGGCGGCGAGAAGCCGGCGCCGATTACCGACCCCGAGAAACTGCAAGAGGCGTTAAAGACCTCCTACGCCAACCTGCAGCAGACGATCGCCGGACTCTCAGACGCCGATCTGAACGCGCCGGTCAAGCTGTTTGGCAAGGACTTTACAAAGGAAGGCGCAATCCGGTATCTCTTCGCAGACCAGCACGAGCACCTCGGACAGTCGATTGCCTACGCACGCATGAACGGCGTTGTTCCGCCGTGGTCGAAGTAGGCGGCGCGTTGCCTTCCCGCAGGCCCATGCGCATTCAGGCCGATGTAACTCGCGCACCACATCGGCCTGCCTCGATCGAATAACTCGATCCTGAGGAGTTTCAGCGCTGCGAGTTCTTCCTAATTCGTAGATTTGTGGCCGATGCGGCGTCTGAATTCGCCTCCTGGGTCCAGGTGCAGGTGAAGTTGTCCGGGTTCAACATAGGTGGACGACCGGTATAGCGGCAAGCCGGATATCCACGCCTTGATCGTACGGCGAGGAGTGCAAATGAGCTTGTGGAAGGACGTGCAGTTTGCCCTTAGAACCATGTGGAAGTCGCCGCGCATTACGATCACCGTGCTGGCGACCCTTGTCCCTGGAAGCCCGCCACGGCGATCATCGCGCGGTTCTTCAAGGTGAAGGCGGAGGATTTCAAATGAGATTCCTGAGGCGGATTCTGGCGCGTGCGGCGAGCGTGGTGTCGGGGCGGCAAAGTCATCGACAGCTGCGCGACGAGATGGAAGAGCCTCTCGCGTTGCGGACGGAGGAAAATCTTTGCGCCCGAATGCAGGCGGAGGAGGCGCGTCGTCAGGCAGCGCTGAAACTCGGCGCCGTCGACGGGGCCCGAGAGGACTATCGCGCCGAGCAGGGACCGCGCGAGTTTCTGTCCTTGCAAAACCTGATGCAGGATTTGCGGTTTGCGTTTCGCATGCTAGCCAAATCGCCAGGCTTTACTGCCATCGCGATCGTGACAACCGCACTCGGCATCGGAGCGACGACGGCGATTTTCAGCGTGGTCGACGCCACTCTCCTGCGCCCCTTGCCTTATCCCCATCCCGAGGAACTGGTGCGTGTGGAGGACTATCTTCAGCGTGTCGGCGCGCAGAGCGTGGGGATGTCGGTTCCCGAATGGATGGACCTGGCGCATTCGGGCATCTTCCAATACGTTGGGGTAATTTTTAGCGGGTCGGCGAACCTGACCGGATCCGCCGAGCCGGTGCGGATCCAAGTCGAGTCGGTTTCGCCGAATTATCTTTCGCTGCTGGGGGTAAAGCCGGAGTTGGGACGTTTGTTTAATCCCGACGATCAAACACCGGGATTCAATCTGGAAGTGGTGATCAGCGATGGGCTGTGGAAGCGGGAGTTTGGAGGCGACCCGCAAATTCTGGGGAAGAACCTGCGGATCGATAATGACGTGTACCACGTCGTCGGCGTGATGCCGCCGGGTTTTCGCGAGCCGGGACGCACCCTGGACCAAAGAAACACCGAGTCGTGGGCGGCATGTGGTTTTGCCGTGTCGCCTCCGAATCGCAGCCGCCGGGCCCCTCTCGATGTTGTGGCACGGCTGAAAACCGGACTGACCCTCACAACGGCACAGAGCCGATTGGACGCGCTCGTATCCAATTTGCAAAAGCAATACCCGGGCGATTATCCGATCGAAAGTGGTTGGACGCTGCGACTGGTGCCGTTGAAGGAGAGCCTGATGGGCAACGTACGCCAGTCGCTGATGATGCTGCTCGGGGCCGTAGTGTTCGTTCTGCTCATCGCCTGTGTGAATGTGGCGAATCTTCTCCTTGCGCGGGCGAGCGCGAGGGGGCGCGAGATCGCCGTTCGCCAGGCACTCGGAGCTACGAGGAGGCGCTTGGTTCGCCAGTTGCTCACCGAGAGCCTGCTTCTTTCTTTGCTCGGTGGGGTGGTCGGCCTTGTAATTCTTTTCTGCACTAAGGGATTACTGCTGAAGATCGTGCCGGAAAGCCTGCCACGGTTCAGCGACATATCGGTAAACTGGAGAATTTTGCTCTTTGCCGTAGCTGCTTCTTGCGTGGCCGGCACGATTTTTGGTCTGGCTCCCGCCTTCGAGGCAGGGCGGCTGAACTTGACCGATACGCTCAGACAGGAAGGGCGCGGCTCGAGAGGCTCGGCGAAGCAGACGCGAACCCGTCGAGGGCTGGTGGTGATGGAGTTTGCGTTGTCGTTGGTGCTGATGATTGTGGCTGGCCTTTTGCTACGCAGCTTTTGGGATCTATTGAAAGTGCAGCTAGGATTCAATCCCGAGCATGTGATGTCGGTGCAAACACCGCTTCCGGATCCGAACGACCGTGCGACCGACATCTATGGAACGCCTGCGCAGGAGGCGCCGCTCTTGCGCGAATTGCTGCGGCGCGGCCGCTCGTTGCCGGGCGTGCAAGAGGCAGCTATCGGAAGCAGCGCGGCAATCCCTTTGAATCACGATCGGAACTTGTTTCCGTTGATCGTGGAAGGGCGCGACATTCGAATCGATCAGCCTCCCATGGTGGAGCGGGCGGATGTCACGCCGGGCTACTTTCATTTAATGGAGATTCCGCTCGACCGCGGGCGCTTGTTCAGCGACACGGACAGCGAGGCGGCGCCCCAGGTGGCCGTGGTCAACGAGGCGCTGGCCAAGGTCTATTGGCCAAAGGAAGACCCCGTTGGCAAGCGGTTCAAGATGCAGGGGGCGCAGGGGCGCGAGCATGCGGGGCCGGGCTGGATCACCGTGGTTGGGATTGTCGCCGATGCGCGAACAGAATCGCTGACGCAAAAGAGCGTTCCGCAGTTCTATCTGTGCGCTTACCAAACCGCGGCAAAAGATCTCGCGTTTTTTTTGCGTGGACAACTCGATACCGGAGCGATTCCAGCGCAGGTGCGCGAGCAGGTGCAGTCGGTCAACCGGGAACTCCCAATATTCGAAGCACAGACCCTCGATGACGTGCTCTCTGCGTCTCTCTCTGAAAGACGATTCTCCATGCAGATCGTTGCGTCGTTCGCATTGACTGCCCTGCTGCTCGCAGGGCTTGGAATCTACGGAACGATTTCGTATGTCGTGAACGAACAGACGCACGATATTGGCGTCCGGCTCGCGCTCGGTGCGGGCCGGCAGCAAATTATGGCAATGGTTCTGCGCCAGGGATTGGGGCTGGCGCTTTCGGGCGCTGCCTTAGGGCTCGCTGGCGCGCTGATCGCATCGCGCTTGATTACAGGGCTGCTTTACGGCGTGAGACCCACTGACCCGCTTACCTTTATTGGAGTCACGGCGGTACTTGTGGCTGTGGCATTGGCGGCCTGCTATGTCCCTGCCATGCGGGCGATGCGGGTCGACCCACTGGTCGCGCTGCGGTACGAATGACTCCAAAACGGGCGCCGCATTCACGTGCCTCGGTCTGAGTTTCCTCGCCGTGCACGTCGATTTGGGGCTTGGGAAACTGTAGCGGTAATAGAGTCGCAATTCCGCATCTGTACCCAATGATCGAGAGACCATGTCGTCTTCCTGTTGCCCATCGAACTGGGCGCTTGATGAGGAGAGCACTTATGAGCGTATGGAAGGATGTTGAGTTCTCGCTGCGGACCATGTGGAAGTCGCCGCGCATTACCATCACCGTGCTGGCAACCCTTGTCCTCGGTATCGGCGCCAACACTGCAATCTTCAGCATTGTCAACGCCACTCTATTGAAGCCTCTGCCATTTCGCGATCCGGGCCAACTGGTTGAAGTGAGTGCCGACCTTCGGGGGCTCGGCGCTCGGAATGTCGGCTTCTCTGTTCCCGAGTTCGACGATCTGCGCGATCGCGCCGGCATCTTCTCTGCGGTATCCGTTGTGTGGCAGGGCCCTGCCAATCTGACGGGGGGAGATCGCCCGGAACGGCTCGAGTTCCTTGCCGTCAGTCCTAACTACTTCGGCATCCTGGACGCAAAACCTCAACTGGGCCGATTGATCGATTCCCGCGACACTGCGAATGGGTTTGCTGAAGTCGTGGTGCTCAGCGATGCCCTGTGGCACAAAGAATTCGGCGGCGCGAGGTCTGTCATTGGCCGTAGTATGCGGCTGGACAACGATCTCTATACCATCGTTGGCGTTCTTCCGCCGCAGTTTCACCCCCCTACACCCCCGGGCCTGCACCCGGTCGATATGTGGATCACCTCAGGCTTTCGCGCGGATCCGTTCCCGCCCCCTCAGCGAAGCGTGCGCTTTATCCCCGGACTCATCGCAAGGTTAAGCCCAGGAATCAATCCGCAGCAGGCGCAGGCACAGCTAGCAGCCTTCAGCGATTCCCTGCGGCGCGAGTATGGCGGCGACTATCCGGCAACCGCCGGCTGGATTCTTTCCGTCACCCCGTTGACTGAAGTGGTCGTGGGCAAAGCGGGGCCACTACTGACATCCCTTCTGCTCGCAGTTGGGTTGATTCTCCTAATCGCATGTGTCAACGTTGCGAATCTTCTCCTGGTCAATGCCGCTTCACGGCAGCGTGAGATGGCACTCCGTCTCGCTCTTGGTGCGACTCGTGGGAGAATCATCCGGCAAATGTTGACCGAATCGGTTTTGCTGAGCCTGATGTCCGCAGCCGTCGGGATGGGCGCCGCAGCCATCGGCGTGCCAGTCCTGGTCGGAGTGTTGCCCTCGCAACTGCCGCGTCTCAATCCGATTGGTTTAGACGCCCGTGTGCTGGCATTCTCACTCGTCATCGCGTTGTTGACTACCCTTGTCTTCGGGCTCATGCCAGCTTGGCAGGCTTCGCGAACACATCCGGGCACGGCGGAACTGCGGGAACGGGGCGGCTCCGCATCGCGGCGCTCCGCCGTGCTCGGCAAATCTTTGATTGGCGCTGAGGTGGGCCTCTCACTGGTGCTGCTGGTCGCCGCCGGATTATTGCTAAAGACCTTCTGGAACCTGATGGAAGTCAATCCCGGCTTTAATTCGCACCATCTTCTTGCGGGAAGTTTCTGGCTCGCCAATCCGAACGATCCAAAGGCAGATCAATACCCCAGTATTGATCGACGTACGCAGTTGGTTCGCGAAGCAATTCGCCGCTTGCATGGGGTTGCCGGAGTCGAAAATGCTGCCATGTCAAGCGTTGTCCCACTCAAGGGGCCGGTGGTTCCCAGCGGATTTCGCGTCGAAGGCGTGTCCGACAGGGGAGACGCCTCCACCGCAGTGGAAGTATCGGTAACTCCAGAGTTCTTCTCGACCATGGGTACGCCACTGCTGCGCGGACGCATGTTTCAGGAGAGCGATGACTCGAAGTCCCAGCCAGTCGTGCTGGTCGATGAAGCCGCGGCGCGGGTTCTTTGGGGTGGCGCCGACCCGGTTGGGCGTAGAGTCCGCTCTTCCCGAGACGTTATTTTAACCCGTTTGAAGCTTGTGCCTGCACCCTGGATGACGGTTGTGGGCGTTGTTGGCAACGCGAAACTCTCCAGCCTCGATGAAATGGAGGTGCCTCACATCTACGAGAGCATGTATCAGCGTTCAAGAAGGGAATTTGGCGTACTTGTTCGAGCTACAGGAGACAAGGCGGCGTTGACGCGCGATGTGCAGCATGAAATACAAACGGTCGACCCCAATCTGCCCGTCACCGACATGACAGCGATGTCCGATTTGATCAGCAACGGAGTGGGCGATCGCCGCTTTGCTGCGTGGCTGCTCGGCACCTTCGCGCTGGTCGCGTTGCTTCTTACATGTGTCGGCGTCTACGGAATTGCCTCCTATTCTGTGGTGCGCCGTGAAAAGGAGATCGGCATACGATCGGCTCTCGGAGCCACTCGCCAGCAGTTGGTCAATATGATCCTGCGCGATGGCATGGTTCCCGTTTTGATAGGAATGGCGTGTGGTTGCATCGCAGCGGTATTCTCCGTGCGCATGCTCGCGGCCTTATTGTTCGGCGTCAACTCTAAAGACGGACTGGTCTTTTCCTGTGCGGGATTCACGCTCATCGTAATCGGAATGCTTGCGAACTACATTCCGGCACGCCGTGCGGGACGCATCGACCCGATTACTACGTTGCGCAACGAATGAATGGTTCGTTTTAGATCATTGCGGCGAGGCAAGTGGCCGCCGTCATCCGGCCAGAAGGTCTGTCGACGCTTTCGTTATGTTTGCGACGTTGTGACCGGACCGGGGCTCTCGCCACCGGCGACAAGAAGCGCCTGTCTATGGCGGTCTTCGCCGCTTATGCCGCCGGAAATCGGGAACGCATTTGACGCCTTCGAGGTTTCAAAATGCAAACGCTGATAGTGGGTGTCGGTGCGTTAGGCGGAACCATTGCGGCGCGTGCTGTCCGTGCAGGATTGCCCGTCCGGCTTGCGGCTCGCAACACGGATTCTGCGGCCGCGTTACGAAGATCGGGTCTGCGACTAACCGGCACTGGAGGAGAGGTGAGGACAGACGCTATCGACGTTGCCGCAATTGAGGATTACGAAAAGGGAGGCCGATTTGACCTGATTCTGCTTGCCACCAAAGCGCAGGACGCGCTGGAAGTCGCGCCCCACGTGATAAGCCTACTCGCGCCCGGCGGGGTCATATTGCCGATACAGAACGGCGGGGTTGCGCGGGTGCTTGCGGACGGTCTGGGCGAAGACAAGATCCTTGGTGGATTCTCAAATCTTGGCGCCACGATGGTTGAACCCGGTGTCTACGAGCAGAAGAATGCCGGGCATCTAGTGATAGGCGAACTTGCCGGTGGTGTCAGTGAGCGCGTCGAGCGGGTTGCGCGCGCGTTGGGTCGAGCGATTGAGGTCAAGGTATCTTCAAACATGACTGGTGCCATCTGGTCGAAGCTGCTGATCAACTGCTCCGTTACAACCATTGGCGCTCTCTGTTCTCAAACCATGCGCCAGTACATGGAAACCAAGGCAGGAAAGCAGGTCTTCCGACGGACGTACGAGGAGGCGTTGTCCGTGGCACTTGCAACCGGCGCTCGGCCGGAGCGCCTAGCCGTGGACCCGGTTCCCCCTGGCTGGGCGAGCAATGCCGCGGTAGAGGAACGCTATGAGTCGTGGGTCGAAGCGATGATTGCCTTCTACGGGGATGTCAAACCCTCGATGCTCCAGGATTTCGAGCGCGGCCGGAAGACTGAGATCGACTTCATCAACGGCTATGTGGTGACGTTAGGCCATGCATCCGGAGTGCCGGTACATATGAATACCAGAATTGCAGGCCTTGTGCGCCAGATCGAGCTTGGGAATCTCCAGCCCACACCACACCGGATAAACGACCTGGCTGCCCAGACTGCGGACTAAGGCCGGCGCAGAACAAGAGCCCAAGCGGCCCGTCTTTTTTGAGAAAGAGTGGCCCGAAGCTTTGAGAACCTGCAAAGGTCTGATTCAGCGTGGCACTGACCTGCCCCCTTCTTCTCAACCATTCATAACTGGAGTTTCTCGGATGTTGAGGCACCACGGATGTAGCCGAATTTGTAGCTGTGCCTCGCCAAATCTTCATCCGGACCGATTCCTGATCGTCCGAACGACTCTGCGGACGTATCATACGCCGCCACTCCCGAGCGATGCGCGTCGCAGAGTGCGTGATTCTGAGTGACGGGAAATCGGCAGTCGCGCGTCTGCAAAGACGCAGACGCACGCGATCGAGTGATTTCGAAATTTTTCAGACTGTGGGTGAGTTGATTCTTCAGGCGGCGAGATCGTAACGATGGTGCAAGCCCCCGAGCCTGGCCATGGAGATGACTGTACCGGCAGTACGGACGTTCCTCGCCTTCCGGCCAGTGGGCGTCTCTTTGCCGAGCCCGAGGTGGG
>JASHTH010000237.1 GCA_030040655.1 Acidobacteriaceae bacterium
GCCGCGCGCCACCCTCGAAGAGGTACGCATGGGCCGCAAAAAGATGTACGCCTCGAGCGCCCGTGCCCAGCAGGAACTAGGTTTTCGCATCCTGCCCGTCTATCCCGCCATGCGCGCGGCGATTGAGTGGTTCCGCGCCAACGGCTACGCGCCGTAAATCGATCGGTTGAATTGATATTTGGGTGCCCCAGGTCCGGGGTCCCCACGGGCACGTCTTTTGTCAAGTATCAGGAGATGCCTTACACCGCGTTATCAGGACATCTTTTACAGGTTTGTTTTTCGGTTGGGGGTTGCGCCCAGCGGTCCACCGCGGTGGACCGCTGGGCGGCGAGGTCGATCTCGCGGACGATGGTGTTGCAGTAATAAACCAGGATTCGTTGGTCTGCACGTTCCAGCCGTACCACCTCCTTGGCCAGCGACAGGCTTACCTTCCAGCGCTGGTTGTTGATGCACAGATCGCCGTCGACGCTGAGTCGTTTCACCGCGGCGCCAGTGCCGTAGTCCCAGTCGGGCGGGTGGGGTTGATACTTGCGCTGGCTCGGTGTCCACACGCTGGCTGGAGTCTGCATGCCCAGTGCTTCGTGCGGACGCACGTGGTTATACTCGTGGCGGAAAGCATCCAGCCAGCTCTGCTCAAGCCACTGGTCTTGCGCGCCCCGCCGGGTGCGGGCCCGCTCCAGCGAGTGATGGAAGCGCTCCACCTTGCCCTGCGTCTCCGGGTGCCGGATAGCGGAAAAATGGCAGCCAATCCCCTGTTTCATCAGCCACACCAGAAGCTGTGTCCAGCCGCTTGGGGCCGACCTATTCCACCAGGGCACGCCGTGGTCCATCAGCATCTCCTCGGGCAGGCCGCTGTGGGCAAAGACCCCTTCCAGCCGCTCTCGCACAGCTTCTGCGCGCGTTGTGCCGGTCTGTTCCAGCGCCGTTGCATAGCGGCTGTGGTCGTCGAGCACCGACAGCGGTCCGATAGCTGCCGGGTTCTCCTTCTGCCCCTTGAAGTCCATCTGCCAGAGCTCGTTCGGCCGCGCCCGTTCAAACCGCTGCGTGGCCGGACTGCGGCGATCGGAAGCAAACACCAGGCCATGGCGCAAAAGCACCCGATGCACCGTGATCACCGGCACCGGCTCACCTTCGTTGGCCAGCAGGAAGGCCAGCTTGCGGGCCCCCCAGTCCGGCCGCGCACGGCGCAGCTCGACGATCCGAGCCTCGACCCACGCCGGCGTCTGCGCCGGCGAGTGCTCCGGGCGACGGCTGCGGTTATCCAGTCCGGCTATGCCTTCACGGGCAAAACGACTGCACCACAGATAACCCGTTGGCCGACTGATCCCATACTCCCGGCAAAGCCCGCTCATCGACTCTCCCCGACTCACTCGTACCGCAAACTCGGCTCGCTGCTGACGAATATCCATCTGCTTCCAGGCCATCCCGCCCTCTCCCAGGAGGGCCTTCACCCCTCTCGCCCTCGCTTACGCTCGGGCGAAAGTGTAAAGGATGTCATGATAATGATCTGTAAAGAATGTCATGAGACTGAACAACGTCTTCGTCCGTGGGGTGGAGGTCCGTGTTTTCGGACCTGGGAAGCTTCAATCCTCTACCTATGTCATCCTGAACGAGACCGCGCGGCGGCTGAGTCGAAGGAACCGCAGTTGCCCCTCGATTCGTGCCACAATAGCTCAATGAGTCGTACCCACAGAGACTCCTGGAAACATGCTCGCCGCGACCTTAAAGTCGTCAAGCGGGGGAGGACAGCTTTGATTTTATTGTCAACGGCGAGCTCGCCAGACAGGAGACCCCAGAGTGTTCGATTTACGACGAAGTGGCGCGTTACGGCTATTGCCAGGACGAGTTCGAAGAAATCATGCGCGATGTTAATCGGAAGGGAAGCAGACGATCCTTCTCTAAGAGGGCGGAGTTAATCTGTTAAGCATGCCGCGCGAACTCCATCTCTCCACCTTCCAAGTCGGCACCCCCGCTACGCCTGCCCAGGGCCTTCGCATCGGCGTCACGCGCTTTCCGCCGCGCGGCGTGCCCAAGGACCGCTGGGCCAAAGACGGCTACTTCGACGTCTGGCTGCCCGTCCTAGCCCCCAGCGCCAAACTCGTCGCCGAAATCAAGATGAAAGTCGACGGCCCAGCAGCCGTACTCCGGAAAGCCTTCGACAAATACGAGCGCGAGTTGCTCTCGAACGCCACCGGCCGCCAGACAGTTGAGTTTCTGGCCCAGGTGGCCGCGCGCATGCCCATCAGCATCGGCTGCGCCTGCGCCGACGAGTCCCGCTGCCATCGCTCGCGTCTCTTCAAGATCATTCAGGCGCACGCGCCCGCATGACTCGCACGGCTATCATTGCTGCCTTTCCCGGCGAACTCCGGCCCCTGGTTCGCCGCTGGCAGCACGAGCATCACAAAGGCATCGACCTCTGGCGCTGGCCTTACCGCTTCAATGAGGACGAAGAAGGCGAGTGGGTCGCCGCCTGCGCGGGCGCCGGCACGCACGCAGCCACGCGCGCCTTCGCCGCCGCCGAGCTTTGCGGCCGCATCGACGTCGTCATCTCCACCGGCTGGGCCGGCGCCTTGCACAGCGTCATCGAGGCCGGACTCGTCTACTCCGTTGCTGGGGTTATCGACGCCCGCACCGGCGAACTGTCTCCCGCCGCCGACTGGCGCGACGACATCTGGCTCGTCACCAGCCCCATCGTTGCCAACTCCACGGAAAAGCTCCGCCTGGCCACGACCTACAACGCCTCGCTCGTCGACATGGAAGCCGCGGCGATCGCTCGTCTGGCCCAGATGCGCAACATCCCGTTCTATTGCCTCAAAGGCGTCAGCGACGGCTTCAACGACGATCTGCCGGACTTCAATCGCTTCCTAGGACCATCCGGCCAGCTCCAGGCCGCTCGGTTTACACTGTTTGCGCTTCTTCGTCCGTGGCTCTGGCCATCCCTGATGAGAATGGGCGAGAATAGCAGCAAGGCTGCCGACGGCATCGCACAATCCGTGCTCCAAATCCTGGATCCCCAAGGAGCCATCCGAACCCGCAATGGCTACCCAGATCGCAAACGCTGAAGCACAATTCGAGAGCACCATCCCCGACACCATGCGCGCCGCCGTGTATCGCGGCATCAACGACATCCGCATCGAGACCGTGCCGGTACCCCAGATCGGTCCCGGCGAGCTGCTGGTCAAGATCGCCACCTGCGGCGTCTGCGGCACCGACTTGAAAAAGATCCACACCGGTTCGCATTCGGCACCGCGCATCTTCGGCCACGAAATGGCAGGCACCGTCGTCGCGCTCGGCCAAGGCGTCAAGAACTTCGAGCTCGGCGAGCGCGTCGTCGTCCATCATCACGTGCCTTGCGGTAACTGCTATTACTGCCGTAAGAACACGCCGGCGCAGTGTCCGCTCTACAAGACCACTGGCGCGACCGCCGGCTTTGCCCCCTCCGGCGGCGGCTTTGCCGAATATATCCGGGTGATGGATTTCGTCGTCGCCAGCCGCGGCGTAGTGCGCATCCCCGACGAAGTCCCATTCGAGCAGGCGGCCTTCGTCGAGCCGGTCAATACCGTGCTCAAGGGCGTGAAGCTTTTGAATCTTGAGCCCGACGATACCGTGTTGGTGATCGGCCAAGGCCCCATCGGGCTGATGCACGCCGTGCTCGCCGCACGCACCGGCGCGCGCGTGCTCACTTCAGACTTGTATCCCGAGCGACACGCCATCGCCGCGCAATTCGGGCTGCGCGAGCCCATCCACGCTGGCACTGAGAACGTGGTGGATCGCGTACGGGCCACAACCGACAGCCGCGGCGCCGATGCGGTCATTCTCGCCGTCGGAGGCAATGTGCTCATCCAAACCGCTATGGATGCCGTCCGCCCCGGCGGCAAGGTGATGCTCTTCGCGCAGACCCAGCATGGCGAGGCCGCGTTTGATCCTGGCGCGGTTTGCATGGATGAGAAGACCCTCATGGGTTCCTACTCATCTTCGTTCCCGATTCTCGACGAGGTCACCGGGCTGGTATTTGGCGCGTACCGGCACGGCTTCGATCTGACTCGCCTGATTTCTCATCGCTTCGCGCTGGAAGATGCGATTGAAGCGATCGAACTCGCCTCGCATCCCCAAGCCGCCTCGATGAAGATTATGATCGAGCCTGTGCCTGGCGTGGGAGCGCACAAGGGGTGGCGTCGGAATGCGTGAAGGCGCACCGTCGTCAAGGAGGAGCACGATGGCTACGACCATGAAGGCCGCGGTCCTCCACGGAAGGGAAGACGTTCGCATCGAAAGTGTACCGGTGCCCAAAGCGGCGCCGGGCGAGCTCATTGTGCGCGTGGGCGCTGCGCTCACCTGCGGTACCGATCTGAAAGTCTTTCGCCGCGGCTACCACGCGCGCATGATCGTGCCGCCGGCGCTCTTCGGCCATGAACTCGCCGGCACGGTGGTCGAAGCCGGCAAAGGAGTGGAGGCATTCGCCCCGGGCGACCGCGTTGTTGCTCTGAACTCGGCCCCCTGCGGGCAATGCTACTTCTGTGTGCGCGGGCAGGAGAATCTCTGCGACGACCTGCTCTTCAACAATGGCGCGTATGCCGAATTCATCCGCATCCCCGCGCGCATCGTGGCATGCAACACCCTTCACATCCCCGATCACGTGCCGCTGGAGCACGCCGCACTAACCGAGCCGCTGGCCTGTGCCGTCCATGGCTTCGAGGACTCGCACCCGCGCGCCGGTGACACGGTGGCCGTAATCGGCGGTGGACCGCTGGGCCTCATGATTCTCCATGTGGCCGCGCTCGCCGGCTGCGAAACCATCGCCATTGTGAAGCACGACGGCCAGGTGGACGCGGCGCGGCAATTGGGCGCGGCGCACGTAGTTCAGACCACCGGCCCGCGCGATGCGATTCGCGAAACGCGGGCCTTCACGCCCAAGAGGCAAGGCGTGGATATTGCCATTGAAGCCGTGGGCACGCCCGAAACCTGGCAGCAAGCCGTAGACCTGGTGCGCAAAGGCGGCACAGTGAACTTCTTCGGCGGTTGCGCCGCGGGCACCCATGTGGCGCTCGATACCAATCGCCTGCACTATAACGACATCACGCTCCGCGCCACCTTCCATCACACGCCGGTCATTTGCCGCAAGGCGCTGGAACTGATCGCCGGCGGGCGATTCCAGGCCGGCGCATTCATCACCGGGCACGCGCATCTCTACGAACTCAATCGCGTTTTCGAGAAACTGATGAACCGCTCGAGCGAGATTAAGACAGCCATTGTGCCATGAAAGCAAGGAGTCGGCATCGATACTGTGCAAGACCATGAAAACGAGAACCGCGACCGCCTGATCGAGCAGGGTTGGGCCGCTTTGCCGGCCGGTTATCGCATCCCTAAAGATACGCCCTCGCTCGACGAGGCGCGCGCCTGGTGCCGGCGCCTGGCCGAATCGCACTACGAGAACTTCCATGTCGTATCGTGGCTTTTGCCCAAGGCAATACGACCGTATTTTCACTCGATCTATGCCTACTGCCGCGTCGCCGACGATCTGGGCGACGAAGTGGGCAACACCGCCCAGTCGCTCGCGCTGCTCGACCTGTGGAAGCAGGAGCTCGATGCCTGCTACGAGGGCCGGGCGCGGCATCCGGTCTTTGTGGCCCTGGCTGAGACCATTCAGGAATGCTCCATCCCCAAGCAGCCCTTCGCCGATCTGCTGATCGCTTTCCGCCAGGACCAGACCGTCACACGCTATGCCACCATGCTCGATTTACTCGGTTATTGCCGCTATTCGGCCAATCCGGTTGGTCGGCTCGTGCTCTACGCGTGCGGCGAAGCCAGCGAAGAAAACTTCCGCTTCTCCGATGCCACCTGCTCGGGTTTGCAGTTGGCGAATTTCTGGCAGGATGTGAGCGTCGACTTCGCCAAGGGCCGCGTCTATATCCCCCAGCAGGATATGGAGTTTTTCGGCCTGACCGAGGCGACCATCGCCGAAGGCGAGGCAACCGCCGAGTTTCGCGCGCTCTTGCGCTTCGAGGTCGACTTTGCCCGAGGCCGATTCGAAGAAGGACTTATGCTCATCGATCGGGTCAACCGCGATCTGGCTGTCGATCTCGATCTCTTCAGCCGCGGCGGCCTGGAGATTCTGCGCGCTATCGAGCGCCGCGATTACGACGTGCTGAGCGCCAGGCCGGCGATCTCGAAAGCCGCCAAGCTCAGGCTCGCCATGCGTGCCGTTGCCGGAAGGGCGTTGCCCTTTCTCCGGCTCCACGCGCGGCCCGCGGGGGCGGCCTATTGACCGCGCAGTCCACGCTGGAAGACGCTTACGCCGCGTGCCGGGCCATTGCCAAGCGCGAAGCCAGGAATTTTTACTACGCATTTGTAGTCCTTCCGTGGCCGCGCCGGAACGCCATCTGCGCGATCTATGCCTTCATGCGCAAGGCCGACGATTTGAGCGACGACGACAGCCTTTCGCGTGAAGAGCGCCTTCGCAACATTGAAGCATGGCAAGCTGCGTGGCGCGCGGCGAGCGCGGGCAGTGAGACCTCCGATCCGGTCTTTTTTGCCGTGCGCGATGCCGCAGAGCGATTTGCCATTCCGCTCGACTTACTGGATGAGTTGGTCGCCGGAACCACGATGGATTTGAAAGAATCCTCGGACGATTCGCCCGACACTTATGCAACCTTTACCGATCTCTATCGATACTGCTATCTGGTGGCTTCGGTTGTGGGTCTGGTCTGCATCCGCATCTTCGGGTATTCCGATGCGCGCGCCGAAAAATTGGCTGAGGAAACCGGAATTGCCTTTCAACTCACGAATATTCTGCGCGACGTGGCCGAAGACGCCGCTCGCAATCGCGTTTATCTGCCGCTCGACCAGTTAGCCGCGGAGGGCGTGACGGTGGATTCGCTGCTGAGTCGCGCGCCGGGAGCGCCGCCGAGGGCAAATGAGCGGGCCGTGCTTGCCCAAGTTGCGGAGAGAGCCGAGGATTACTATCGATCGGCGCGCAAGTT
>JASHTH010000031.1 GCA_030040655.1 Acidobacteriaceae bacterium
TTCGGCACGACTAAAGTAGTGCCCTGTTACAAGACGTTTTTGGAACCAACTCTAACTCCGATTGATCCGCGGGCGCACTAGGCGGCGTGAATTTGTTCATCCCACCCTTGCGGCAAGGACAAAGGCGCCGCAAGGATGGGGCACCCCCGGTGTAGCAAATCTGCATCTCGGGATCTGTGCCACCCGCCTTCAAGAATCACCGTTCTTCAACCTTGGCGGACTGATGGATATTGGAGACGCGGTAAGCCTCTAAGACGTTCTTTCTCCGCCGACCGGTGGGGTCGCGCCAATCGCGCCAAAAAACTCCTTGAAACGTGGCGATGACAGGTCGATCTGAGGTCCCGTGTGCGCGCAATGCCCTTATTAGGCCTTGGAATTCGGGTTGATCCCGGGACGATTTGGCTATCCAAAGATCAATTCCCTTATTGCGACACGCTGGATCCCAGAGATTGGTTCCCTCAATCGTACCGGTCATTCTGGCAGTTACGTAAACGGACGCTTCGGAATAGTCCTTGCCTTGTGCTACCAATTTGCAAATGGTTGTGGCTTGAGCCTGGGAAGTCGCAGGGGAATCCTGCGAACCGCGCCCGACCGCTCCTTCTGCGAGAAACAGGACCAATACCACGCAGAAAGCAATCGAATTGACAAAGATTGCACTCATTGCGGTTCTCCGACGCAACCATTCATGCCCGCGCATGATGACTTCGCGTTTCTCCACGCATCTACCCAAATGGGACAAATCCAACTGGTCACTAAACTAACTCCGCTAACTCCGCTAACTCTGCTAACTCCGCTTCAATGCAAATGCATCTTCCACAACATATAGGCAAACATTTCGTGCAGCACCCGGCTTGCATCCTGCGACTCGTCTTCGCCGGCCGAACGGGGCCGCGGCGACGTGAGCACGCTGAGCCCGTCGGCGGCGAAGATGGCGTGGATGCGGAACATATGCGTTGGGTCACTGACGATGAGCAGCCGGTGCATTCCGTTGGCGCGGGCGATCACGGTGATACGCCTGGCCGACTCTTCCGTATCGGTACTCTCGGTCTCGGCAATAATGGCGTCTTCAGGAACGCCCGTGCTCATCAGGTACTCGCGCCCCACGGCGCCTTCGGTGTACTGATCGCCTCCGCTGCCGCCCATGGTGATAATGATCGGGGCGATGCCGCGGTTATACAGAGAACGCGCGTGATCGAGACGGGCGCGAAACACCGGCGAAGGATGACCGTCGTATTCGGCTGCGCCGAAGACCCCGATCGCATCGGCGGTCGCGGCCTGGTCGAGGGTGGCATAGTGCTCGATCTGCACATAGACCCAGCGGAACCACGCCGACAACGCGATGGCGAGCACCAGCAGCAGAAGAAGCGCCCCGCGAACGACCCAGCGGCGACGCTTCGAGATCTCCGAGTGCTCCATGCGGGGCGCCTTACCTTTGCAGAATCATCACGATTTCATGAGTAGGAATCGCGCCTTCCCGGAGAATCTCCCAGCGCCCCGGCCCCAGCGAGAGATCGACGATCGTGGTCGGCTGCGGGTGTGCCGTGGGGCCGCCGTCCACGATCAGCGGAATGCGGTCGCCGATCTGGTCGCGTACGCAGGCGGCATTGGTGCATTCGCTCGCGCCCTGCAGATTGGCCGCGGTGGCCGTAACCGGCAGCCCGAAAGACTCCACCACCGCGCGTGGGATGGCCGCATCCGGCACGCGCAGGGCCACGTTGCCGGTGTGTGCCGTGGAGCGCAGCGGCAGTTTGGTGCCGGCGCGCACGATGATAGTGAGCGGGCCGGGCCAGAAACGCTCGGCCAGCCGGTCGAAATGAAGATCGGTGCCGCGGGCGAGCTCATAGGCTTGCTCCGCCGAAGCGATGAGCAACGAAAGCGGCTTGTGCTTTTGCCGCGTTTTGATCTGGTAAATCTGCTCCACGGCGCGCAAGTTCACCGGATCCACCGCCAGGCCATAAAACGTGTCGGTGGGCAATGCGATCACATCTCCCTTGCGCAGGCAACGGACGATGTAGTCGACCCGGTCCGGTTGAGGTTCATCGGGATGGACGCGCAGGATCTCCGCGGACAAGAAGGTCTACCTCGGTATCCGAAATGCAGACGCCACAATGACGGAAGCTACCACAGCACCAAGTGGGGTGCAAGGCGAGCGCTTCCTGCTCCGGCGAAACGGCTTAAAATCGCTGGAGCGAAGTTCGGTATCGCTTGAAATGCCAATTCGTATTGTACAGAGTAAACAGAACGCGCGCCTGAAGCAGTTGCGTGGGGCTCTGGCGCAACCCGGCCGCGAAGCCGGCGCGCCGGCCGGAATCGAGGGGCCGACCCTGCTCGCCGAGGCGCTGCGAGCGGGGCTGCGCATACCTGCTGTCTTCGTGGCTCAGGGCGCGGAGAAGCTGCTGGAGGAATTCAAGCTAAAAGCGGAAGTTGAGGTCCTGGTCACGCCCAAGGCGCTCCTGGACGCCGCACTCACCACCGAAACTCCGCAGCCGGTCGCCGCGCTCGTCGAGCCGCCCGACTGGACCTGGGCGCACGTGCTCGGCGGTGCAAAATCGGTTCCTCCCCTGCTGCTCGTGCTCTGTGGTCTCCAGGATCCCGGTAACTTGGGCACAATTCTGCGCTCTGCCGAGGCTTTTGGCGCAACAGGCGTGGTGAGCCTTCCCGGCACGGTGGGCGCGTGGAATCCCAAGGCGGTGCGCGCTTCAGCCGGCAGTGTCTTTCGCGTGCCGCTGCTGGCCGTAAGTAAGGACGAGTGCCTGACCGAGTTGCGCGAAGCGGGCGTGCGGGTTGTAACGACGACCGCGGCGACCACGGCAAAATTTGCCGAAGCCGAAGATTTGAGCCATGCGGTTGCGCTGCTGATCGGTAACGAAGGCAGCGGAGTTCCGGCCGATCTGGCGGCAAAGGCGGAGGGAGCGATCACGATTCCCTGCCCCGGCCCGGTGGAGAGCCTTAACGCGGCCGTCGCCGCCAGCGTGCTGCTGTACGAGGCATCCCGGCAGAGGTCCGTTCTTGCGGCAGGATCGCGCGAGCGCCTCAAAGGAGCACACCGATGAGCCTCTTCGACGGCCAACCGGACAACCCGCTCGTAAGGGCAATTCAGTCGTCCAAAGGCCCGCCCCACGCAGTGGCTGCCCATGCAGGAGCTCCGCTGGCCGAGCGCATGCGGCCGCGCACGCTCGAAGAGTTGAGCGGGCAAGAACATCTCGTCGGCCCGGGCAAGCCGCTGCGCGTGCAGATCGAGCGCGACGATCCGCAGTCGATGATCTTCTGGGGCCCTCCCGGCGTAGGTAAGACCACCCTGGCCAAGATCATCGCCGAGACCACGCAGGCCAGCTTCATCGAGTTCTCCGCCGTCATGAGCGGCATTAAGGAGATCAAGCAGGTGATGGCCGACGCCGCGCGCGCCGCCGAGATGCACTCGCGCACCATCCTCTTCGTCGACGAGATTCATCGCTTCAACAAGGCCCAGCAGGACGCGTTTTTGCCTTATGTCGAACGCGGCACCATCCGGCTGATCGGCGCGACAACCGAGAACCCGTCGTTCGAAGTCATCTCCGCGCTGCTTTCGCGCTGCCGCGTCTACGTGCTGCACCCCTTAAGCGAATCGCAGATTGCCGACCTGCTGCGCCGCGCGCTGGAGGATCGTGAGCGCGGGCTGGGCGCCATGGAATTGAGCGCCGACGACGAAGCCCTCGACCTCATGGCAAGTTACTGCTCAGGCGATTGCCGCAGCGCCTACAACACGCTCGAGGTCGCCGCGCAGCTTGCGCTAGAACCGGTGAGGGCACGAGAAGAAACGGTAGGTCCGGGCTTTAGCCCGGACAATCCTCCGACCCAGTTGAGCGGGGCTTCAACCCCTGAGCGGGAGGGTACGGGCTTTGGCCCGTACGTCTCCGATGCAAATGAACCAGGGGCTTTAGCCCCCGCGCCACGCCGCGCTCGCCACATCGACCGCGCCATCGCTACCGAAGCCATCCAGCAGCGCGTGCTCCTCTACGACAAGTCCGGCGAAGAGCATTTCAACCTCATCTCGGCGCTGCATAAGAGCGTGCGCAACAGCGATCCCGACGCCGCGCTGTACTGGCTGGCGCGCATGTTCGCCGGCGGCGAGGACCCGCTCTACCTCGCGCGCCGCATCGTGCGCATGGCCGTCGAGGACATCGGCCTCGCCGCGCCCGAAGCGCTCAACCTCTGCCTCTCGGCCAAACAAGCCATGGAGTTCCTCGGCTCGCCCGAAGGCGACCTGGCGCTCGCCGAAGCGGTCGTCTACCTCTCGCTCGCACCCAAGTCGAATTCGGTCTATACCGCCTACGGCGCTGTCCAGGAAGAAGTCGAACAGACTCGACAGGAGCCGGTTCCGCTGCACCTGCGCAACGCGCCCACGCGCCTGATGAAAGAACTCGGCTACGCTGAAGGCTACAAGTACGCGCACGACGAAGAGGGGCGCGTCGCCGACATGGACTGTTTGCCTGACTCCCTCCGCGGCCGCAGCTACTACCAACCCACGCAGGAAGGCCGCGAGAAGCAGTTAGCGCAGAGGATGGAGGAGATTCGCCGGATACGCACCGCCAAGCGCGGAGGTGGGCAATAAAACAAGTGCGAACGATTCTCCAGCAACGAATCGTGTACCGGGAATGTCAGGTACAAATCATCTGGCCGGAAAGGGTTTTCCCGGAATCCTGAATGTCTCGACAAACATCCCTAACAATTCGTTTCTCCGAATTTCGGGGGTCTCCTCGCCTTTTTCAGACCGATCCCCATTCCGCTGAATATGGCGACGATTCCGCTGCTCAGCCCGCGGCGGGGTTCCTTTTGTCGCAGCGCTTCGCGCAAAATCTCGCGCGCTTCGGCCTCCATGCTGCGGCCGTTGCCCTTGGCCCGGCGCTGCAAGCGCGGCTGGAGCTGCTCGTCCAGTTTCCGCACCAGAATCTGCGCCATTTCCGCCTGCGGTGCTATCATGATCGCAATTTTCCGGCAATCCTCGTCGCGGTCTGGCTACGGTATTTTCAGAGTTACCGTAACCTATCCAGAGCACTGCCAGTGGAGGCGCTCTCCGTTGGTCGCGTCGACCTGGAGTTTTCGTTTCGGGCTACACTCACTCTGAAAATGCTTTAGCGTCCGAAGGACCCGATTGAAGGGCACACTTTCCATCGCGGAGCCGGCGTTCTTACCGCTGCTATGCTGGATTGAAGATCTATCGCAAATCGAGGCTGCGGGTGAAGCTGACTCTTCTTTGGCAATGGAAGCATTATGTGGAGCGCGACTGGGTCAGCCGCATCTTCGAGCCTTTTGCCGGGGAACAGGTCTACGACTGCGAGCATCGCATTGTCCTCGACGATTGCCTGTTGATCGACGCTTATCCGCGCGCTCATCCCATCGGGTACTTCCGCCACTTCCGCGGCAAAAATGCCTGGCTCGTCCACCTCAGCGATGAGACCTATGACGGCGCCTACGAGATTTACGACAACTTCCGCGCCGTTTTTCGCATTTACTGGAGCAGCGTTTTCAATCCGCGCCGCGTGCTGCAACTCCCTCTCGGTTTCCAGGCTGGATTTCCGGCGGGAGCAGCGGCTCAGGCAAGTGCCGCGAGTCGTCCGTACTTATGGAGTTTCCTCGGCGGAGCAGCCAGAAGCTCACGCCCCGAGATGGTGAGAGCGCTTGAGCCATTGACCCCGCACTTTCTCCACATTACGGATCGCGGCCAGGCGGAGCGCCTGGACAAGTCGGCTTACGTTCAGACCCTGCGCGACTCGATCTTCGTGCCGTGCCCGATGGGCAATGTCAATCTCGAATCCTTCCGCATCTACGAGGCACTGGAATGCGGCGCGATTCCCATCCTCGAAAAGCGCGTCGGTTTCGATTATTTCAAGCACCTGCTCGGCGACCACCCTTTGCCCACATTTCCAAGCTGGCGCCGGGCGGCGCAGTTCCTCGCGGGCCTCCGCGACGATCGCGCGGCCCTCGATCGCCTGCAATCACAATGCGTGGAATGGTGGGAAAGCTACAAAGGACAGCTCTCTGCGCAGATCGGGCGGTTTCTCGCGTCGCCTGCGGGCGAGGACGCAGGTCCGTACGTCCATTGGCGGTGGGCGATTCCAGGCTCGCAAACCCTGGAGTTGATGCGGCATCATACATTGCCGGCTTTGATGCGGCGCATCAAGTTGCAAAGCCTGCGCGTTCTGCACGAAGGCAAGCTGCGCAAGACCACCGGCGTGTAAGCCCTGACGGAAGGCCTGCGCCCAGCCTTCCATCTCGCGCGAGCCGGGCTGAAGCGTCCTCAGGAGATCAATCGGGATACTTCACCGAGCAGCCGTACGGCCGCGTATAAGGAGTCGCCACCGGCTTGCCCGCCATGGCCTCGGTCAGCGCATCGGTTACGTAGTTGTCCGCGCCCTTGATGTCTTCCACTTCGGGGGTGGGACGATTGTCGATGGCGCCGTCGTAGATCACGTTTCCTTCCGGATTGATGACGATCATTTGCGGCGTGGTTTTGGCGTCGTAGAGCCGCCCGATTTTGCCTTCGGGGTCCATCAGCACAGCGGTCGGGTCGGCGTGCATCTTCGCGACATACTCATTTTCTTCGCTCGACGTCACATAGCCCTGCTTGCCGGGAGCCGACGAGATCACCGTAAACCAGGCCACGCCTTTGGCGGTCCATTCCTTTTGCAACTCCTGCATATTGCCCGAGACGTAGTGCTTGCGCGTGTACGGGCAGCCCTGGTTGTGCCACTCCAGCACCACGTACTTGCCGTGATAGTCGGAGAGCGTGTGCATTTGCCCATGCGAATCGGTTGCCGTAAAGTTCGGCGCCGCGGAGCCCACGCGCACCTGCGCGGCGGCGGGCAGCGCCATCAACGCGGCCGCGAAGACCGCGCATCCTGCGAGACGGGAGATATAGGCCATGAAATTCGCCCTCCTTGGGGAAGATGGGTGCGGTCGACCGAAGTCGCAAGACGTGCCTTACTTCACGTTGGACGTAGCCGCGCTTGTCTGGGCCGCAGCGCGGGGCAGCTTTTCCAGCGCATCCGTCACTATTCCAGGTGTAAGCACCTGCGGCAAAAGCTGCGGATCGCTTTGGCCGGGAGCGTACAGCGCGTATACCGGAACTCCGCTTCGGCCCAAGGCAGCGAGAGCCTGCGTGATCGCCGGATCCTCGCGCGTCCAGTCGGCTTTGAGCAGGGCCACATTGGCGGCCTGAAACGCCTGCATCACTTGCGGCTGGTCGAGCGCCACGCGCTCGTTCACCTGGCAGCTCAGGCACCAGCTCGCGGTGAAGTCGACGAAAACCGGCCGGCCTTGCGCCTGGTAGCGGGCAAGCTTTTCAGCTGACCAGGACTCCCAATAGCTTCCGGGCTTTAACCGTAGCGTCAAGACTTTGTCAGGATCGAAAGTCGCCCTGGTCTCAGCGAATCTCGCAGAAAACAGATTTAGGCAGATCGCCCCGAGCATGACAATTCCCGCCGTAACCGTCGCCCATCGCTTGGCCGGCCAGCGGCCCAGGAACCATCCCGCAATCGCCAGCAACAAAAATCCCGCCAGCAACGCAGCGAGAACAGCGGCTCCGTAAGCATTCGCCAACACCCACGCCAGCCAGATCACGGTCCCGAAGATGGGCACCGAGACCGCCTGGCGCAGAATCTCCATCCACGCGCCCGGCTTGGGCAGCAGGCGCGTCCATGCCGGCTGCAGAGTGAGCGCAACGTAGGGTGCGGCCAGGCCCAACGCCAGCGCGGTAAAGACAGCAAACGTGATCGCCGGCGGCTGCGCCAGCGCGTAGCCGATCGCCGCGGCCATGAACGGAGCGGTGCAAGGCGTGGCGACGACTACGGCCAGCACGCCGGTGAAGAAGCTGCCGGTGTAGCCCTGTTTCGCGGCGAGCGTGCCGCCTGCGCTGGTCAGCGAGAGCCCGATCTCGAACTGGCCGGCCAGCGAAAGACCGAGGAAGAAGAGCAGCCCCGCCATCAGCGCGAGAAAAATCGGCGACTGGAACTGGAATCCCCAGCCCAGAACCGCGCCGGCGGCGCGTAGCGCCAGCAGCACAGCCACCAGCACCCAGAAGGAGACCAGAATTCCCACCGTATAAACAAAGCCGTGTGTACGCAGCTTGTGCCGCTCCTCGCTGCCGGAGTTGACCAGCGCCAGTCCCTTCAGGAAGAGCACCGGAAAGACGCATGGCATCAGGTTGAGCAGCAGCCCGCCGAGAAACGCGAACACGGCGACACGCAGGAATCCTGGCCCGGCGGGTGCAAGCGGCGGAGCGGCGACCGTCCCCGGCAAGGCCGCGATCTCATAGTTCCGCCCGCCAGAAAGCTCGATGACACCTTTGAGGGCTGCCGGGGCTGCAGTTAGCTCCGCGTCTTTTTTCAGCTCGAGGACCAGTCCTTTGGCCGTGGGAGTCACCTTTTGCGGCGCAGGATTGTCGACGATGTTCTGATCGGCGGGGAAGAACTCGGCCTTCGATTCGCGCCGGCCGGTGTCGAACTGAAGTCGGAATCCCGCGGGCGTAGGCTGAAAGACGGCCGTCGCGCCGGCCAGCGGCTTAGGAATCGTATTGGCCCAGCGCTCCCAGAGACTTGCGTCTGGCTCACCGGTGGTGGCCGGCGTACCCGGCGGGACCACATCTCGCTTGATTTCAAGCTCCGCTTTGCCGGGAATACAGACGTTCTGGCAGACCAGCCAGTCGACCTTGGCGTGCAGCGTGGCGTGACCGCGCTGAGCCGACGGCGCGACATCGAGGTGAAA
>JASHTH010000238.1 GCA_030040655.1 Acidobacteriaceae bacterium
TCAGAGAGGCGTATACTTGTGCCGTTTTCGAGCTCAAGAACGAAGCTCCTGTATACTGCTATCTCCTTCAACTGAATGAAGACCGTATCCGCCAGCAGTATTCAATTGCTGCGAGGAGAATCAGGGCCCACATTGAACTATCCGGAGCGGACGATCTTCCGTAAGAAGAAAGCTGGGAGAGTCCAACCGTGAATCAATTTAGACCGTCGTTTTGTCGGGTTTTTCCAAGCGTTTTTCTTTTGATTGGCAAGAACCTTGTCAGCGGGCGTCGGAAGATCTTCGCACTGGGCTTGCTCACTGCCATCCTGAGCGCGTCATCGGCGCCGGCGCAGACCGGCGAGTGGACCTGGATGGGCGGATACAGCACAGCCGGACCGGTTTGCTATGGCAGCGGCGAGAATGGCTTCTATAGTTTTTGTGGGCGCAAGGGCGTTTACGGCACGCTGGGTGAGTCCGCTGCGGGGAACCTGCCCGGCGGCCGCTCTTCCCAGGTGGTCTGGACCGATAGCAGCGGCAACATCTGGCTCTTCGGTGGCGATGGCTTTGACTCGAGCGGCAGCTCGGGCTTTCTGAACGATCTTTGGAAGTACAACCCCACGACACGGCAATGGGCGTGGATGAGCGGCAGCAAGACTGCCGCCAAGAGCCAGCTTGGGGTTTACGGCACGAAGGGATCTCCGGCGAAGTCGAATGTGCCGGGCGGCCGGACAGACGCTGTTGGCTGGGCGGATCGAAAAGGCAACATCTGGCTCTTCGGCGGTTTTGGCTACGATTCGCAGGGAATCGTCGGCTATCTCAACGACGTGTGGCTCTTCAACTCTCAGACCCGGGAATGGACGTGGATCGGCGGAAGCAGTGCGGTGGGCTGCGACGACTGCATTCAGTACGGCGTCTATGGCACGCTGGGCGTGGCGGCGCCGAGGAACACTCCGGCTGGCCGAATAAGCGCGACCGTTTGGGTTGGCAGCGACGGCAGCTTCTGGCTCTTTGGCGGTAGCGGCTGGGACTCGGTCGGCTCCTTCGGACTTCTCAACGATATGTGGAAGTACACTCCCGGCACCGAAGAGTGGACCTGGATGGGCGGCAGCAGCCAGATTCCGTGTAACGCTGTGGAGTGCACCGGCGAGCCCGGCGTCTACGGCACTCGGGGTACACCATCGGTCGACAACATTCCGGGAAGCCGTAACAGCGCGGCCGGGATCACCGATCCCGACGGCAATTTCTGGCTCTTTGGGGGAGCAGACTCCTACGAGAATTTCAACGATCTCTGGGAGTTCAACACGGTCACCCGGGAATGGACGTGGATAAACGGCAGCGAAGAGACGGGCGCCGTCGGCGTGTACGGCGTGCTGGGGGTTGCGGCCCCAACCAATGTTCCCGGCGCGCGGTCAGGCATGGTGGTGTGGGCCGACAAGCTGGGCAACCTCTGGCTTTTCGGTGGAGGAAGCGGCTCAATTGCGGAGAACGATCTCTGGCGCTTCCAGACCTTCACCCAGGAGTGGACCTGGATGGGCGGCAGCAGCTCGATCCCGGACGACTGTTATCAGATCAATGGCTATCCACTCTGCGGCGTCGCCGGGGTTTACGGGACGCTGGGCAAGGCCTCGTCGAAGAACAGTCCGGGCAGCCGGGAAGACGGGGTCGGCTGGAGCGATTCCAGCGGGAATCTCTGGCTCTTCGGCGGCGACGGCGACGACTCGTCGGGGAATTGGAGCGCACTGGACGACACATGGAAGTATCAACCGCCCGCGGCCGGTGCGCAGACGGCGAAACCGGTAATCTCTCCCGCCGGCGGTGTGTACACGACCGCCCAGTCGGTCAAGCTGAGCAGCGCCACACCCAAGGCGGTCATCCACTACACCACCGACGGAACGCCGCCGACGTCGTCTTCAGCGATCTATAAGGGTGCGATCAAGGTCGCTGAGACGGAGACGATTGAGGCCGCAGCGGAGCTGACGGGCGAGTTGCCGAGCGTGACGGCGGCAGCAACCTTCACGATCTTGCCGTATGCGGCCGAGCCGGTCATATCCCCAGCGAAGGGCGACTTCAGCCAGGCGCAATACGTAACTATCTCCGACAAAACGAAGGGGGCGGTCATCTACTTCACCGTTGATGGAACGACGCCAACCACGGCTTCCAATGTCTACAGCATTCCCATCGCTGTCATGACGACTCAAACCATCAAGGCCGTAGCGGTCGCTGCCGGCTACACCAACAGCATGATTGCAAAGGCGACGTATACCGTCAGCACGCCGCCACCGGCGCCCGGCGATTGGATCTGGCAGCGCGGTGGCAAGACCGTGGATCAGAACGGAGTCTACGGCACACCGGGCGTGCCCTCAGGAAGCAGCTTGCCCGGCAGCCGGACCGCGGCGGCAACGTGGACCGACGCCAACGGCAATTTGTGGCTTTTTGGCGGAGAAGGCTGCAACTCGGCCGAATCCTCCAGCTGTAACATCCTCCTCAACGACCTTTGGATGTTCAGCGTCAAGACCAAGGACTGGACCTGGATTGCAGGGAGCGGCACGGCGACGCACTGTATAGGCGTCTACTGCGGCAACTCCGGCATCTATGGCGCGCAGGGCACGGCTGCAGCCGGCAACACTCCCGGCGGGCGCTACCAGGCGGTCGCTTGGACCGCAAATGGCAATCTCTGGCTCTTCGGCGGCTTTGGCTACGACGTCAGCGGGTATTACGGTTACCTCGACGATCTCTGGAAGTTCGATCTTTCCACCCATCAATGGACCTGGGTGAGCGGTAACAGCGCCCTGCCAGGCTATTCGGCCAGTTTTGCCGGAGTCTACGGGACGCTGGGAGTTGCCAATGCCGCCAACCACCCGGGCAGCCGCATCGGAGCAGTGGGCTGGACCGCCGAAAGCGGCAGCCTTTGGCTTTTGGGCGGCTATGGAACGGATTCCGTCGACGACTATGGGGGCATCACCTGGGTGCTGAACGACCTGTGGGAGTTCAACACCGCAAGCCGGAAATGGACCTGGATGGGTGGCAGCAGCACAGGCGGCTTTACGCCCGCAGTCGGCGTCTACGGGACACTGGGCGTAGGTGCGGCAGGCAATTTCCCCGGCGGACGGGAAAACGCGGTAGGCTGGCGGGATGCAAAGGGCAATTTCTGGCTCTTCGGCGGATCAGGCTATGCCTCCACCGACACGAAAGGCAATCTGAACGAGCTCAACGATCTGTGGGAATTCGAATTCGCTACGAAGATGTGGATCTGGATGAGCGGCAGCAGCACGGTGGCCGCCAACTGCCAGGAGATCTCCGGGACCAGCATCTGTGGCCAGCCGGGAGTCTACGGAACGCAGGGTGAACTCGCCCAGGGAAACGTGCCTGGCTCCCGCATCTCCGCGGCGGTCTGGAGTGACAGCGCAGGCAATTTGTGGCTCTTTGGTGGAGGCGGCTTCGACTCCACCGGAGCCGCGGGGGACTTGAACGATCTGTGGAAGTTCAATCTCGCCAGCCAGGAGTGGGCCTGGATGAAAGGGAGCAACACCGTTCCGGGCAACGGAAGCGGCACCGGCGGCCAATCCGGAATCTATGGAACCTGGGGTTGGCCGGCTGCCAGAAACCTGCCCGGAGGCCGGGTGCAGCCGTTGTCATGGAGCGATAACGCCGGCAACTTATGGCTTCTCGGCGGCGCCGGCTACGACGCAACCGGCAAGCAGGGCATCCTAAACGATCTGTGGGAGTACGAGAAGCCGTAGCCGCCCTACACCCGTCCGTGGGAGTCTATTGATTCCCGCATACCAGAGTCGTTCTGTTCCCAAAGAAGCCTGCTTCCAGAAGGCGGCAATCAAGCACAGACAGCGGTGTGCGGCCCAGAGCGCGGCGGGCGGCGTGGCTCTCCACCCAAGACTATTGGCAACCGATTCGCAACGGCAAATCCGGCTCGTGCATTCCTCGTTGTCGGTCCATACCCGGGAAAATACCAAAGAGGCTCGCCGGGAATCGGCGGGCCTCGGTTCAATCTGAAAAACTCTCTCAAGCCACAGCTCGGCGATCTTCTCGAACGTGTGTTCCGTCGCGATCTTGATGGCAGTTTTCTCGGCCATTCGCTCGGCCATGAGGTCAGCTCCATTCGAATGCCGCTTCCGAGCGGCATCGCGACGTTCGCGAGCCTCACCCACTATGGTTTCGGGGGATCGGCCCAGGGCCATCAACTTCTCGGCTCCGTCAAAGCGATATTTCCAGCGCAGAGCTTGCCGCCCGCTGAGGTGATGAGCAAAATGCAGCCCGCCGCCGTCGGAGAGCTTG
>JASHTH010000239.1 GCA_030040655.1 Acidobacteriaceae bacterium
GAATTGTGTGCTCTGGACGAGGCTCCGAGCGATATCGGCTCTTGTTTGCCGGGCGCCGCGCAGAGCTTCGGACGAGGCCGGCTGCGATAACTTCCTGCCCAGCTCCAGCCATGCAGAACTGGAATCCACCTGCGTAATCGATTCGATCTCCGGCCACGCGTCCACCGCTGCCCAGCTCGCAGTGCCGGGACCGGAGCCCAGATCGAGAACGCTTCGCGGCCTGAACTCAGGACACCGCTCCTCGAGTCTGCGCAAAACATGCCGAGTTGCACCGTACGTAGCCGGAAGGCGGGTCACTAGATAAGCCAGCGCATCGATTTCGTCGCGCAGGGCGACTGCCGAGGCCCCTCCGCTGCGATACAGCTCGGAGACGCGCCGCGAACGTCCGACGAGCGCGGTGCGCGAGACGCCTTCCAGCATCCGGGAGATCGCTTCCCGCAACTCGGCCGGCAATTGCATGGCCCACCCAGTCTAGTGCGCGCCGCGGGTCAATCTGTTTGGGGCGCGAAAATATCGGCCAAGGCGCTATAGGTTTTCCAGGCGAATCTGCCGATAATAAGGTTGGTTGCAAGGCGCTTTTCCGGTAGCGGGGTGGTTGGTTGTGTTTGTGCGCCGGTATTTACCGTCCAGTGCCCCAGGCGGTATCCACGAGCGTTCGCCCCGGTGGATCCGAATATCCCTTGTCTTTTTGCTATGCGGTCTCCGCTTCCATGCTCAGCCTCCTAGGCCGGAGCAAGGATTTCGCACGTTGCAGACTGCCGGCGAAGTGCACCGGCTCAGCCGCGAAGAAGCGGCCCGCGGGTATCCCGTTCACCTGCGCGCGATCGTCACCTATTTTGATCCTGAACTGAACGATCTGCCCGATCTCTTCGTCCATGACGCGACCGGAGGAATCTTCGTCGAGTTTGGCGCGCCTCCGCATCTCGACCTGCAAGCCGGCGATGTAGTCGAGATCGGGGGCGTGACCGGACCCGGAGAATTTGCGCCGGTTGTAAGGCAACCGCAGGTTCGCGCCGTCGGCGAGTCCGCGCTGCCGGCAAAGGCAATTCAGGCCACATTCGCCCAACTCCTCTCGGGTAGTCTCGATGGACAGTGGGTGGAGATCGAAGGCCTCGTTCACGCCTTGCATTTCACGCAGACCAATGTGACGCTCGATCTCGCCACTTTGGATGGTTCGGTGCGCGCCACCACCCGCCGCGAACCGGGCGAGAACTACAACGCGCTGATCGATTCCCTGGTGCGGGTCCACGGGAACGCGGCGCCGGTGCTGAACTGGAAGCAGCAGATGGTCGGTGTGCAGATCTTTTTTCCGTCGCTTCGCGAGATCGACGTAATGGGAACCGCGCCGGCCGATCCCTTCAGCGCCCCGGTCGTTCCACTTGCCAATCTCATGCGTTTCTCGCCTTCGAGGGAAATTCCCCATCGCGCTCATGTTCAAGGCACGGTTACCCTGCAGTGGCCCGGCCGTACTCTGTGCGTTCAACAGCAGGGGAGCAGCCTGTGCATGGACACGGCGCAACAGGATCGGCTCAACCTCGGCGCCTTGGTCGACGCAGCAGGTTTTCCCGCAATTCACGGCTACAAGCGGACACTGGAAAACGCGACCTTCCGCATCGTGTCGCCCGGAGCTCCTGTTCGTCCAATGTCCATTACCGCCGAACAGGCGCTGAGCGGGAAATACGACGGCGAACTGGTGCAAATCGAAGGGCGGCTGGTCGGCAGGGAACATTCGCTGGATGAAATTCAACTGATGGTCCGGTCGGGTGCAATTCTCGTCCCTGCGTTGCTTCCCGTCGAACTGGCGGGCCGTGGCGCGATGGATTGGAAGGACGGCAGCCTGCTGCGCCTGACCGGAATCTGCGACAGCTCTGCTAGCGACGAGACGTGGCGACTCCGCGACGGCCAAGTGCAGCCTGGCGCCGTACAGATCCTCCTGCGATCGGCCGAAGACGTTCAGGTGCTGCGCTCGCCGTCCTGGTGGTCGGCACAGCACGCGTTGGTGGTTCTGCTCATTGCGGCGGCGTTTGCTTTGGCGTTCCTGGCATGGATCGTCGTCCTGCGCCGGCGAGTCGAACAGCAGACAAAGGCGCTCCGGGAGAGCGAGGATCGCTTGCGTCATCTTTCGGAGCACGATGCGCTGACCGGACTGCCCAATCGCCTGTTGCTCAACGAGCGGCTTGCTATGGCGGTCATTCGGGCGCAGAGATTCGAGGGCGGGCTCGGCGTCCTGATGCTCGACCTGGATGGATTCAAGGAGATCAATGATCTTTATGGTCATCAGGCCGGGGACACGGTACTGATCGAGACCGCCCGGCGCGTTTTGCAGGTCGTTCGCCTGACCGATACGGTGGCTCGCATTGGCGGAGACGAATTCATCGTGCTGCTTTGCGATCTGGGCGACTCGCGTGAAGCCGAATCGATTGCGGCGAAGATCGTCATGACCGTTTCTTCCCCGATCGATCTCGGCGGGGTCGCGGTATCCGTCACCGTGAGCGTGGGTGTGTGCATGTACCCTCAAGGCGGCGCGGATCCGAGAAGCCTGCTCCACAACGTGGATGCGTCCATGTATGCCGCCAAGGCTCGCGGAAAGAACGCATTTCAGGTTTACTCGCCGGCCGAACTATAACCCCTTAGGTCTTTCCGGCGTCTTTCCAGCCGGCGCGCAGAGCGCTCTCCGGGTCCAAATTGCCCCACCATTTATGCTTGAATCAGTCGGCTGTTCGGCTGGCTTCGAACGGCGGACAGAGCGCGAGGCGAGTTCGGCTGGGAGTGCGAGCGGTGCTCGTGCCTGCCGACCGGCTCGCTGGAGTAGGTGAGGCATGAGCCGATCGTATCCGCACCCTCTGGAAAAGATCCTCGAAAGCCGCATCGCCATCATCGACGGAGCGATGGGCACGACCATCCGCACCTACGGCATGAAGGAAGCCGACATCCGCGGAGATCGGTTCAAAGAGGCGAAGAAGGACCTGCTGAATAACGGCGATCTTTTCACCATCACGCAGCCGCGCATGATCGGCGACATCCATCGGCGATTCCTCGAAGCCGGCGCCGACATGATCGAGACAAATACTTTCAATGCAACCAGCATCTCGCAGAGCGAGTTCTTTGTAGACGATCCCCGCGAGCG
>JASHTH010000240.1 GCA_030040655.1 Acidobacteriaceae bacterium
GCAGGCCTTTGACAGCGTCGCGGCCTGGAGTTTCGCTGCCCAGTTTCCCGATCTCCGGGAGCAGGCCGCACTCATGCAACGCCGTGCGGCAGAACGGGTTGTCGCAAAATCCTCGGCGCCCCAGGCGCATCCTCTCATGAAGGCGCCGGAGCATCATCCGTTGACTGCTTCCCTTCAGTCGCCGACCCTATCCGGACCGAAGAGCGTGACTCCGCCTTCGGCCCCCGCCGTTGCTCCAGTCACGCAGCCGGTGCCGCCGCAACTCGCAGAAACGGCATCGGCTCCCCAGCCCTTTCAGTTTGCGGTTGAGGGCGACGACGAGATCGTCGACGTCGACGCATCGCAACGCAGCATTCAAACCACCGCCGGCAAGGTCTTCCTTGTCCGGGAACAGCTTGCGGCAGCCGATGGCGACGGCGTTCTGGACGAGTTGGCGAACATTCATTACCGCTGCGACCAGAGTGCGAGCTGCACGCTGTCGCTTTCCGACGCCACCGTTCTGCACGCTACCCTGAGAACGCACCACGCAACCTCGCAAACCACCGAACTGTCGATGTCCGACTCGCAGACGCAAAGCTCGTCTCAAACACAAATCTCGTCGCTGACCCAGATCTCGTCTTCGACACTGGACGCGCCCCAGACACAGGGCTCACAGACCGCAGGTGGATTGGAGAGGTTCGGCAGATGATCCGCTCGAGGCATAGGGATTCTCTGCTGTGACGAGGCCTTTTCGTTCGGAATGGGACCCTCGGTCGAGAAACGGGGCTGAGTCGGGAGCGATGCGCAAGTTCCTTCCACGAAGCGGACGCGCAACTTGTCGATTCCGGAGTAGAATCTTCGCATCTTCCGGAAAAGCCTCATGCTTTTGCGCCGAAGTTGTGGGCTTGTTTGGTTCGCCGCTGCTGCGCCGCTGGCGATGCTGGCGGCCAAACCCAACCCATGTGTGAGCGTGGAAGAAGCCGGGCGGTTGCTCAACAAGGACATTTGCATCTCTGCCCATGTCTATGATGTGGTGCAGCTTACTGACGGCACGCGCTACCTCGACGTGTGTTCGCCGCAGACCTCGGACGAGGACTGCCGGTTCACGATCATGAGCCCTTGGCAGGACCGCGACGAGGTGGGCGAGCTCACCAAGTACCGTGACATGGACGTACAAGTGCGCGGCGTAGTTCGGCCCATGCACGGCCGCGCGGGAATGCTTTTGAGTCATGCGCGACAGTTCCACGGCGGGCCGCCGAAGTTCCAGCCCAATCCGAAACTGGCGCGGGGTTTCGACGCTGGACAGGACCGCCCGCCGATTCGCGATCCCAACTTGCGCAGCCAGGGCACGCCGCGGAGCTTTATGAATGCGCGGGATCGAGAGGAGCGGACTGGGAAGTGATTCTCCACCGTTGTGGTCTCGCCGCACGGTAGTTCGGTTTCTCCAACCGCAAAATGCGATCAAGCCGACTCGGCGAGCTTCGGCGCGAATCGCGCGCCCGCCCACAGGATCCCGCAGGAGATCACCAGGAAGATCAGCGTTGCGCCGAGGCCGATGCGCAAATTGGTGCGGTCGGAGATGGCGCCGATGATCGTCGGTGAAAACGTGTCGCCGAAGGCATGGATTATGAACAGGTTGAGCGAGATTGCCGTGGCGCGCACCGGCGCCGAAACCGAATTGACAATGGCCGCATTGAGCGGCCCGGTGTTGAGGAAGAGGAAGAATTCGGCGGCGGCCAAAGCCGGAATGGCCCAGGAGCGCGGGCCGAAGAAGATGAGCACACCACAGGGCAGCGTGAGCGCAACGCTCGAGAACGAAAGAAGATAGAGGGCTCGGTCGTCCTTGCGCAGCCAGCGTTGGGCGATCCATCCGCCCACGGCGGTGCCGACGATGCCGTCAGCGGCAGTGATGCCGCCGACGACTAGAGCCGAGCTTCCGGTCGAGAGTCCCGAAAACCGGCGCAGAAACTCCGGCATCCAGGCCGAGATGCCGCCCATGGCAAAGGTGAGCGCGGCCGAGCCGAAGGTCGCGGTCAGGAACGCCGGATTGCGAAACAGCCCAAGAAACGTCGCACGGATCTCTGTATCGGGAATGTGATCGCAGGCTCCGCGAATCGGTTCCCTGCCGAGCCATCCATAGAGCGCGGCGATGAGAAGCCCGGGGATGGCGCAGATAAAGAACGGAGCACGCCAACCCCAGAGCGTTCCCAACTGTCCGCCGGCGGCGTAGCCGAGCGCGGCTCCGACCGGGATAGCGATGTAAAAAATCGACAAGATGCGGTTGCGGTCGCGTTCCGGGTAGAAGTCGGCCAGGACGGCCGGAGCGTAGATGCCGAAAGTCGCCTCGCCCACCCCGACCAGCGCATGTCGAACGTACAGGCTCCAGTAATCGTGGACCCAGGCCGTCGCCAGCGTGGCCAAACTCCAGAGAATTGCGCCACCGATGATGAGCGGCTTGCGCCGGAAGCGGTCACCCAGCCAGCCGGTGAGCGGCGCCGTCAACATGTAGGTGATGAAAAGGGCTGTAGTCAGCGCGCCCATCTGCGCATCAGTGACTTGAAACTCATGCTGGATCGGCGCAATTTCGCCGGGCAGGATGTAGCGGTCGATGTAGTTGAGCAAGTTGAGGCCGATCAGTAACATGAGCGCGACCCAGGCCGGGTTCAAACGCATTCGGGCCGCACAATGGACGGCCGACGAGGGCGGTGTGGCTCGCTGAGTAGACACGCGGTACCACAAATATCACAGCGGACGGGAAAAACCGAACACTGCAAACGAGGATGGCGTTTTTCGTGTGCGCTGGCTCACAGAAGCATGCTCTTCCTGCGGCGTATGATGAGGCCCTTGATAGGAGGTGGATCCATGGAGGGCCTGTGTCCGAAGTGCGGAGCGCACCTTACCTCATCCTTTAAGTTCTGCCCGGGCTGCGCATCGGAGGTCATTGCAATAGTGCCGCACGAAGCGGCCCCGCCGGAAAAAGCGCCCGTGAAAGAAGCATTTAGCGGGCTGCTGCTCGGCGCGATCGTGGGACCGGCGATGATCGTGACCGGTGCGATGCTTTGCCTTACCGGCCTTGGAGTCTTCCTCGGCGTACCGTTGATCATCGGCGGAGTGATCGCTCCGCTGGTCGGGCCGATAGTGGGCATGAACTCGCTGCGCGGCAACTGCCCCTGGTGCGGCGCCAAAGTGAGCAGTTTGAACGCCAAAGGGAGCTTCGAGTGCGAAGCCTGCCGCAAGCGGGTCGCGGTCATAGACCATAAGTTCGTTCAGGCGGCTTGAGCCGGCACGGCGCGCAAATAAGCCAGCACGGCAGCGGAAATTTCCCGTTTGGCATCGGCCAGGCTGAGATGCGATGGCCGCCGCGTCGCCGCTCCGTGGCAAAGCGCATCGACCATGTGGGTGACGACGAATACGGTCGTGTCGAGGTCGCGGCCATTGCTCAGCTCGCCCGCCCGCGTTGCGATCGCCAGGCGAAATGCCCCACGCAGTCGCATGGCGAAGTCCACTGTGCCGTCGGCGCGGTGAGGAACTTCGGTCATCAGCAGCTCGTGAAGTTCTGGGTCGCGGGTGTGAGCGTGGATCATGGCGTCGACCAGCGCCCGGATCAGGTGATCGAGCGATGAGGCGGCATTTTCGATCAGCGCCGTCTGGATCGCGCGATCGACCTCTTCGACATGGCGGCGATGCAGGGCGGCAAAGATGGCGCGCTTGTCAGGAAAGTACTGATACAAGCTGCCGATGCTGACACCGGCGACCTCGGCGATGCGGTTCGTGGTGACGGCGTCGAAGCCTTCCCTCTTCAGAATGCGGATCACGGCGTCGAGAATCGCCTCGACGGTTTGCCGCGCCCGCGTCTGGACCGGCCTGCGGCGGGAACGCGATGTTGCGGTTGTAGTCATTCGGGCTCCCATTCTACTCAAAATATGAGCAAGTTTTCAACAGTCATTTAGATTGCGCTTCTTTCTTGCTTCCGATCGGCAATCGGGAGGCGAGTAGACAGTGAGATACAGCGCTATTAGCTTCGACAATAGATATGAGCATTCATTCAAGTATTTCCAGGATGCTCAATCCCAGGAGATGGTTATGAAATATCTGATTAGCGGTGCGACCGGAGACGTGGGATCGAAGATCGTTAGGCAGTTGCTCGAATGCGGCGAACACCCGCGCGTCTTTGTCCGCGATGCCGAGAAAGCACGAGCGCTGTTGGGCGAGAAAGTTCAGGTCTTTGTCGGCGACCTGGGCGACGCGGCGTCTTTGCGCGCGGCGCTCGAAGGAATCGATGCACTGTTCCTGGTCAACTCGGGGCCACGGATTCCGGCTCTCGATGACTTGGCGGCGAAGGCGGCTAAGGACGCCAGCGTGAAGCATCTGGTCAAGCTCTCGTCGCTGGATGTCGAGCAGAGCCTGGCGCTAGGAGCGTGGCACGAGAAGGGTGAAGCGGCGATTGGGGCGAGCGGGGTTCCGTTCACGCTCCTGCGCCCATCAGGATTCATGT
>JASHTH010000241.1 GCA_030040655.1 Acidobacteriaceae bacterium
GCTGAACCTCCGCACCTTGAACGGGTTGTTGTCCTCCGAAAACCGTCCCGCTCACCTTCGTGGAGCCTGGTTGAGGCGTTGGTGTCGAGGGAGATTTCGCCACGCCTCCACACCCCACCGCCAACAAGAGACAAGCAAAACAAAATAGCTTGCAGAACGCCAGGCCATGCGGTGCTCGTGCTCCGGATATAAATCGAAGGTCATCGTTGGATGATTCAGTCATCGTCTTGCCCGTCGCTGCAATCGGAGTATTTAACTCGTCTGCAAAAGATAGATTCCCCACGCCTGATTCGGAGAGCCTTGTGTGTCCACGCCGATGAGAAGTATGGCGAACTTCCCTTGGATCTGGCCGGCGATGGCGACCGCCGGGAACGAGTAGGATTTGGCGGAAGTGTTCGGGGGGAACTTCGCTGTCACATACACGGATGCCGATTCGAAGAGACCGCTGCCATTCTGTTCGCCCAGCCTGATGGCGAGGTCGCAATTGCCCTCCGAGTGGGAAGCGGGATCGTTGCTGGCGAACTCACCTCCGTACAGGGTTGTGTCCGACTTTGGCGCAGGCAGCGCAGGGCAGGAAGAGGCGAGGCTCTTGAAGCCGAAGGACCCGATGAGGCTGAATCCGGTCCCGCTCTGCGACGCCGAAGCAGGCCCTCCTGAACCGTAGAGAAATCCCTTGTATTGGGCGGAGGCCAGCGCCGCCAGATCGATCGCACTCGATGGCTGCGGCAGGCCGACGGCGCCATATCCAGCGCCTAGGATGTTTTCGTAAGGCTTGCCTTGCACCTGCGAGGAGCCCGCATCCTCGACCAGAAATCCCGATGGACCGACTCCGATCGTCGCCGACGGGGGCACCGTTTCTTGGGTCCCGGGGTCGATGACTTCGACGGTTACGGGGACGCCGATCGTCTGCCCATAAAAAGTGGATGCGCACAGCGCACTGGCGCTTCCCGGACCCGGATTGCTGGGCGCCGAGGTCTTTCCGTCTGCGGGGAGCATGTACTGTTTCACATTGCCGAACTGCACCTGCGTCCCGTTCGTGGAAATCTGCACGCTCCCGAACGCGGTCTCGAGTTGTGGATTCCAGTTGTTGGGAACGATGCCGTTTGCGGTGTTGGTTGAGAGCCGGTTGGGAATGGTTACAAATTGAATCGTCTGCGGCGTCGCAAAGCTGGGGCACGTGTTTGTGGGCGCAACAGGGGTGAAGTTCGTGTAATCGTTCATCCCGATCAATGCGGCCTCGCCGGGGATTTCGATAGCCCAACTTCCGGTCATCGGCGGATTGTAGGTCGTGCCCGATCCGGAACTGCTGAGGTTGTAGGTGATGCCAAGGCTGAGAACCCCGTTGGGAAGCATGGAGACAACGCCGGAGTCTGTCACGGTGGTGCCGTTTGCCGGACTGTTATCCGATAAATCGATGGTGCGCACAAAGGTTTTGGCCGTGTGATCGATCGAATAAGTGGAGGCATAAACATCGCCCATGGTGGGCGCGAAGTAGAGCTTCGACGAACCCTGCGGATTGGGGGCCGAAGGTGGGTTACTCTGCGCCACCGGCTTGCTGCTGCACCCGCAGAGCGCGAACGCCATCGCTGCTGCGGCGAGCGCCGGAAATGCAAATTGCGCTGAAGCCCGGCGCGCGCCGTGCATTGCGTTCTTGGGCCTTCGATGAATTCCTGTGCCGAGGCTCATACCTGTACCTCTTCGAGATCAGAATGCCAGCTTCAGCCCGAACTGCAAGATGCGGGGATCGTGCGCGTCCACCGGATGCAGAAACGAGTTGCCTTCAACACAGCTCGGGTTGTTCTGGTCACCCGCGAATCCGGCCGAGAACTGCGCGTAGTCGGGCCCGTAGCAGTTGACGACGTTGTTTCCCGTGTTACCCGGGTGAGACGGATCGTAGATCCGGAACTGCGTGTGATTGAAAATGTTGAATGCCTCGGTGCGAAACTCGAGGCTCCGGTCGCCGGCCAGCGGAAACTGCTTGAGCAGTGAGGCGTTGAAGTTGGTGCGCGCGGGATTATTCAACGAGTTCCTCCCCGCGGTGCCAAAGGTGAGGCCGCGCGGAGCGGCGAACGCCGAAGGATTGAGAAGCAATGGGCCAATGTTCGAGCCGTTCCCGTTCAGACCCGCGTTTCCGCCGATGGGCTTCACTCCGCGAGAACTGCCGACACGATCCGGATAGGAACCCAATCCCAGCCCGTTGCCTACGCCGGCGTTATCCGCGGCGCCAATGCCGTTGGCGCTGCCTGCGTTGATTACGCTGAACGGAGTTCCGGTCATAAACGCCGCGATACCGGAGAGCTCCCAATGATCCAGCCACGTTCTGACCAAAGAGGAGCTTCGCCAATCCGGATCGGCCTTTGCGGACGCCTGCCCGGGTTTGGGATCTTCAGCCTTCGCGTCCTCCTCGTTTTCGAAGCCGGTGAAGCGATCCAATAAGCGGATCAGCGGCAATTCGTAGATATAGTTCACGCTCAATAAGTGGCGCTGATCGAAATCGGAGCTGCCGTAATTCGAACGAAGGTCGAGAGAGTTGACAAAGTTTGCGCTGGAGCGGTCGGAAGCCTCGTCCAGAGAGTGACTGTAGGTATATGCCGTGCCAAACGTGAAGTTCCCCTTGCTGCGGCCGAGCGTCGCCTGCAACGCGTTGTAGTTGGAGTTGCCAACGTTCTGGATGGACAGGATGTTGCTGAATCCGAGATAGGGGCGGATCGAATCGGCGCTGATGCCCAGCTTTTGACCATTCACCGAGAACCCCGGCGAGCCGGCGCAGGCGACGACCATGTTGAGATACCCCGGTTGATTCGGTCCGATTCCCGGAGAAGTGATCGACCCGTTTCCGGCGTTCGTGCCGCCGACGGGAAAGGTGCCGAGGAGGGCGCCTGCCTCGCAGATATCGGAGGTGATCGGCTGGCCCGCGGGAAAAGGATCCTGGGAACCGGCGAGAGGCTGGAGCTGGTTCAGATCGCCCTCGACCGTAAGATGAGTTCCCTTGCTCCCCACATAGGCGGCCGAGCCGACAACATCTTTCCCCAGAGCGCGCTGGACGCTGAGGCTCCATTGCTGCGTATAGGGATATACGGCCCTGGTGGGAATGGAAGTTACGTTGAGTGGGAATGTAACTCCGCCGGGAAACGAAACATGGCCGCATTGAGGCACGCCCTGCTGGCACGAGAAACCAATCGTGTTATACGCGCCGACATTGGAAGCGTTGCTGACCAGCGATCCCGCCGAGGCACTGGGAAAGGTCTGAGTTTCACTCAGAATCAGCGGGGCGCCGCCAATCAGGGAGCCGGTATTGGCTTCGCTGCTGGTGCCGTGTTCCCAAAAAAGCCCAAAGCCGGCGCGAATCGATGTGAGTCCATTGCCGAAAGGATCCCACGCGATGCCGACGCGCGGCGCCGGATTGAAGAAGTGGCCCTGCATGCAGCTATCCGGAACTGCGCCAACGCCGCACTGTACAAGGCCGTTGGTGATCACCGGATCGAGGTGGCTCAAGTTGAGGGGAACCGGCGGTAGAGAACCGGATCCGCTGCCATTGGCGACGGTGCGCACGAGAAAACCGTTGTTCGGGTCGATGAAGATAGACCTTCCCAAGGATTGGCTGTAGGCCTGCGGTTCCCAGTTATACGCAGTGTTCTTCGGGTTGTACCACGTGCCGAAGAGACTGGCCCGCAGGCCTGCGTTAATAGTGAGCCGGCTGATCATATGCCAATCGTCCTGGATATACAACTCGGCGAGCTGGTAGCGGTTATAGTAACGCCCTTGTCCGCTATCCTGCGTGTAACTCTTGATGGCGGTATTCGATCCGCCGAAGAGCGGCTGAAGACCGCCGCCGACGGGAAGCAGCGGCGCGATACCGGGCCCGGCGAGAAAATCGGCGAACGCATTGTTCGATGTGTTCTTCGATTGTTGATTGCTGAAAGTGAGAAGACCCTGGATATCTCCGGAGTTGGCGCCGCTGACGGCGCTGAGCGAGTTTTCCTGCGCCACGACCATTTCGCCGCCGAACTGGATCACATGCTTTCCCCACACCTTGCTCACGTCGTCGCGTGCGACATAGGTCGGGTTGGCCATCTCCCAGGGCGCATAACCGGTGTCGGCGGCAAAGCCATGGCCGCCGTAAGCTCCATTGTTGCCCTGGAAGATCAGGCCCGGCATCTTGCCGCCGAAGCCGTTATTGAAGATGTAGCCCATGGGGCATTCGGTGAGCTTTTGCGGCGGATTGTTGGGGTTGGGCGGAGTGGGAGTGCCGCCGGTCACGGTTCTGCAGGGTGCGTCGAGAATTGAGGGCCTGGCAAGCGAGGTCACTCCCGGTCCCGGCTCCGGTGTCAATGTAATGTGCTCGACCGAATACGCCAGAGTGGCGCGATTGATGATCGAATGGGGCAGCGTTTCGGTCAGGTTGAAGACCATGTCCAGGCCAGGCCCGTAGAGCTTGTTTTCGACGGTCGGAAAGCTGTTTTGGATGATTCCCCACTGCGGAGTCAGCGTCGTGGTGCTCCAGTCGTCGTGAACATAGCGGAAGGAAAGCTGTTCGGACTGATTAATGTTGTGATCGAGGCGAAACAGTTCTTCGCGCCAATACGTAGCGGGGGAAACCGAGCTTACAAAGCAACGCGCGAAGGGAGACGGGTTGGTGGTATTGCAGCCGATATTCGAATTCGGCAATGGAATGATATTCGTGGCCAGCAAAGCAGCGGCGAGATAGTTCACGTTCGCGCGCGCATAGGGGAACCCGGGATTTTTCAGCGTACTATCGACTGGGAGCACCGGGCAATCCGGGTACTGCGAGGCGTTCGGATAGTAAGCGCCGATGCTCGACGCCGCGTTGGGCGGGCAGACGTCGCTGAAGTCTCCGGTGCGCTCCGCCGCGGTGGGAACAGCCTGGTTGTAGGCGACCGGCGTTTTCTCCAGGCGCAGTTCTTCCGACCAGAAGAAGAAGGATTTGTCTTTCTTGGCGTTGTAGAAGTGGGGTATATAAATGGGCCCGCCGATCGTCCCGCCGTAGTCTTGCCGCCGGTAAAGGGGCGTCCGGCCGGGCTGATCGAAGTAATTGCGCGCATTGAAGACTTCATTGCGAATGAAGCCGTAGGCGTTGCCGTGGAGCGCGCCGGTACCCGATTTGGTGGTGACAATCACGCTTCCCGAAGCCGTCTTGCCGTACATCGCGCCGTAGTTCGAGGTCATCACCTGGATATCCTGAATTGCATCCAGGCTGGGATAAACGATAAGCGGCTGGCCCTGGCCCCGGCTGGCGTTAATGCTCGTGTTGAGCACGTCGCTGCCGTCGATCGTGAACGTGTTGTATTCCACGCGGCCGCCATTCACGCTGAATTTGGCGCTGCCCGCCACTCCGACTTTCGCTTCATCCTGGCCCGACTGGTTGCTGACGCCGGGAGTGGTTGTAGTAAGTTGCATGAAGTTGCGGCCGTTCAGTCCGAGCGAGGTAACCTCCTGGTTTGAGATGGTGCCGGAGATCGTAGCACTCTCGAGTTCGATCCGGTTGGCCCCGCCGCCTTGCACGACTACCGTTGTCGATTCGCCTTTCACCGATTTCAGCTTGGCATTGAATGTAATCGTCTGGCTCGCCGCCAGGGTCTGGGGATCGCTCGTGTAGTCGGCGAATCCCGGAGCCTGCACGACGAGCAGGTAAGTATCCGGAGGCAGATCGGCAAAGGCATACGCCCCGTTGGCATCCGATTTTGTATCGCGCTGCAGCGTGCCGCCCTGGTTGACGATCTGCACCGAAGCGTTGGCGATCGCCTTGCCTTGGGGATCGATCACCTGCCCGGAGATGCGGCCGTTCTGGGCGTGTAGGGACAGCGAACTCAAAAGCAGCATCGCCGCCAGGACGGGCGCGAACTTTGACAGCCATCGAAACATCGGGTTGAACTCCTGTGCGCCCAGTCGCGCTTGTGTGGATGCCATGCCCTTTCGCCCTGTCCAGGCCGTGGTCCTCACGGAATGTAGTACCGGAACGAAGTGAACCACATGTTGTCGATCGCCTTGGGGGAGCCGGTGATGGCGGGAGCGCCGGTCACGGGGTTGGCCGCAAGGCCCACGCCCTGCCATGTGTGCCGAACCACGTATGAGTACTGAATGCCCTGCTGCAGCGTTCCGTGAAGTCCCCTGTAAAAACGGAACCAGTAGCCGAGCGTCCCTTCCTGAAGGTTGCGATTGTCCGAGGTGCAGCCGAGCGCGCTACCGGGCACATCCCCGCCGCCATTGGGCGATGACGCCGGCTGCGCCTCGATGTTGCACCCGAATTCGATATTGGTCGGCGCTCCGTAACCGCCGACGATGGGCTGGCCGACGGGCGGCTGGAAATCATTGGTGGGCGGGGTGGTTACGAAGAACCCAGTTGGATAGAACGCCCGTTTCACATACTCCCCGCCGTAATAGCTGTACATGTCGAATCTTGGATTCGCGTGCCACTCGAGAGAAGCGAGCGCCGATCCGCCCGGCAGCAGCTCGAGCGTACCGTCGGGATGGGCGGTGGCGTCGGGCAGCGTGGAAGAGCTGTAGCGGCCGATTCCATCGCCTGCCAGACCGTGCGCGCCAAGCTCGAGATGTTTCCAGAGGAGAGGAATGCGCGCGTTTGCGCCCAGCCCGCCGCCCGCGGTCTTGGCCGTGAAGGCTCCGGTTGTAGTGCCGGTCGAGCTGGTCGGTCCCCATGACGTCGTTGTCAGCATCGGCGGCTCGTTCGGATATGCGCGGGCGCGGAAAAAACGGCCCACGCCGAAGATCTCATAGTGGCCGAAGCCGGGCTCGACGGCGACCTTCGCCACCAGGTCGGGAACGGGATTGAAGCTGTAGTTCGCGGTCGCGTTGTAAAGGCCTCCGCCGTTCCCCGCCTGCTGATAGACCAGCGCGGGCAGATTGTGGCCGCCGAGATTCAGCGTCTGCGCTTCTTCCACCGCAAAGCCGGCCCAGAACCGGTCTTTGATGTCCTTCACGACGCGAAAGCCGTACTGGCGCTCCCACGTGAAACCGACCGAATATTGCGCGTCGATGGTCATCGGAATCTGCTCGCGGAGATTCATGAGCCCGGATTTGTATTCCGTAGCCAGAGACCACATCTGCCCGCCAGTGAAAGTCCATCCGCTGTGCAGATCGGCCTGGCCCCACACCTGCCGCTGGCGGAGCGAATAGCTGTTGCTTTGGTTGTCGTTGGAAGTCGTTCCCGAGGAGAGAAAGTCGGCTTCGTAGTAGGCGCGCAGCGCGCTCGAGGAAAGCTTTCCTTCGGCGAGCAGGGTAATGCGCGACTGCCGGCCGCTGGCATTGAATTCCGAGAGCAGCCCGGCTGTTTGTCCGGAGAAAGGTATGCCGGAAAACTGGGTGTTCACATCGCCGCCAATGCCGTGCTGCCGGTCGACGGTTTCTCCGGCGACGAAGCCTCCAGGCTTGATCCTGATTCCGAGGAATGGAATCGCTTCGGGCGGCTCCGCGGCCTTCTTCTGTTCGGTTTGCAGCGTGTCGGCAAGCGAAGCGGAGTTCATCTTCAGGTCGGCAACCGCGCTCTGCAGGCTGGTCACCTCGTTGCTGGTTTTCGTCACTGTCTCCAGCGTGCTCTCCGCACGCAGCTTCTCCTGCCTTGCGGCCTCCTCGACCGCGGCCCGGGCTGCGGAAGCGGTTTTGTAGGCTTCTTCGAGCGCGGTCTCTCGGCGCTCGGCATCGGCCTTGAACGTCTCCATCTCCTGCTGCAGACGATCGTACTTCTGGCTGAGATCGTCGAAGTCCTGCTCCAGCTGCGCTGTGGTTTTGTGTTTCGCTTTCGCGGGCATTGCCGTACTCTGGCCGGCGGCAGTTTCTGTCTGCGCGCCGGCAACACTGGCGGCGAGCAGGAGTACAGCCAGTGCTCCTATGATCCTCATCATTGAACCGTCTCCTTGATCCTGTGTCTCCACGCCCAAAAATCGTCGTAATCCTGTGCGAAGCGGCGTTTGCGTCACCGCGGTTTGGCCTCCAATGTCACGGTTTCTGGCCCAGCGCCTTAGTCTGCGAGCCGAGTGCGAGCGGTGTCACCACCGGTGCAGCGACTCCAATGAATTCGGTTACCGTGCTGTTCGGGGCGTCGATCAAAACCCACACATTGCCCGAACCATCGACCGCGATCGCGGAAGGCCCGCTCACCAAGCCCGGCCCAACCAGCCCCGGCGCCGAGAGGCTCACATTCAGCGAGCTTCCCGACGCGCTCAGCTCCGTAAGCGAAGCCGGCTGGCCATTGTTGGTGTTGAGTTGGGTCACCAGCCAAAGATGACCTGACCCATCGATGGCAATCGGCGCATAAACGGGCGGGATTCCCAGGCTCAGAGTTTCCCCGATTCCGCCGTCATTCGCGACCGAACCGCCGGCGAGCAGTTCGTAGATCTGCGCGAAGCCGCTGGTGCTGGGATTCGGTATATACACATTGAATGCGGGACTCGCCGAGGTTCCCGCGTTGTCGATGGCCATGGTCTGGCCGAAATCGATGGAGTTGAACACGCTTGCCAGCGGCATGAGAGGTAGCCCGGTGGTCGAATTCGCGAGGTATCCATAATCGGTACGGAGGAGCGCCCCCGTGGCGGCATTCAACTCGGCGGCTGCATAGTTCCCCTCGTTGAGGACCCAGACGGTGTTCGATCCGTCGATGGCGATCGCTCCGTTCGGATTCTGAATGCCGGCGACGTACCCGCCCGTTGGAGATACCGGCGTGCCGTTGGCGATCTGTTTGCCGTTGATCACCGCGTTGAATCCGGCATATCGCGCTACGTCGCCTGGGGGCCCGGCGTCGGTGACCCAGGCAAAGCCCGAGCCGTCGATCGCCAGCCCGTTAGCTGTGGCGGTGCCACCGCCTGAGAACGGAGTTCCCTTGACAGGCTCTCCCTGGAAATCCAGCTCCGTGAGAGAGCTGTCCGCATTCAGCACCCACGCGTTGCCCTGGAGATCGATGGCGATCTTCTTGGGCAGAATCAGGCCCCCACCCGTGAAACCACCGGCCGTTTCCGTCGTGTCCCCCGTAGCAAAGGGCGAGAGCGGCGCTCCCAGATTCGACAACTCCGACACGCTCGCAATGCGGCGATTGGAGAACCAGACGTTCCCGGCGCCGTCAATGGCCATGGAATTGGATTCCGGGCTGGTGGGGCCGCTGCCCCCAAGTCCTCCTCCAGTGAAGCTGATGGCCAAGCTCCAGTCATTCGGAGCCGCGGTCAATACGGGAAGGAATGGCGGACTGGTCATCGCGGCAGCGATGTTGTAGAGGGGCGTGGCGGGTGTAGGCGTGGCATAGAGATTGCCCGGATACTGCGCCACCTCCAACACCGCCTGCAGAATGGTGGTGGGTGAGTTGGCCGGATTCCCCATGCCCAGCGGGCTGACATTCGACGCTTCGAAGAAGTCGCTGCAGGCGCTGCCGTCTCCCGGCGCGCCTCCTGCCGTTGCGGCACAGCTGTCGATGGCGTTCGCCAGTGTGTTGACCTCGGCTTGTGGAGCGGTCCCGTATCCCGCCGGCGTGATGGAAACAGCCTTGCCGGTTGTGATGTCGACTAGATTATTGACTGATTCAAAGGCGTTCGCGAATCCCGACGCATAGTTCGAAGCGCTCGAGCCGATGTGCTCATAATCTGCGCCTGTGAAGGGAGCAAGCGCCCAGACCGACGCGATAGTGGTCACTTCGTTGACCGTGAGCGACACAGTCGAATTGAGATTGCTGCAGGGCCCAAGCGCCGCGATCATGCCAAGCTGGGCGTTGGCTTTCGCCCCGCCGGAAACTCCGCCAAGCGCAACCAGGTAAAGCTCGGTAGACGGCAACGGACAGGTATAGCCGGCCGGAATCGCGAAGCTGCCATCCGTCCCGGTAGTCACAATCGTGCTTCCGCTGTTGATAACTAGAGGTGTTGAAGCCGAACCGTATCCGGTGGAACCGGCGGCATAGAGTTGAACCGACGCTCCGGAGACAGGAAGAGTTCCCGTTTGTACAACGCCATTGAGTGCTACCCCGGTGAATCCGGTGGTTTCGTTCGCAATCGATACCGTCGCCGAGGTGGTAGCGGATTTGTTCACCGTGGCAGTGGCCTTGATGGTGACGGTTCCGCTGCCTGGCATCTCGCTAGGGGGCAGATAACTGACGACCCGACCGCTTGGAGCATGCAGCGTAGAGGCATACACCGGCGGAACCCCTCTGGGATTGGAAAGCGTGGGAGGAATCGCCGGAGCTACGAGAAACTCGCCGCAGGTGGAGGGAGCGGAACAAACCGCCCAATCCACGCCCTCATTCGAAGTGTCGTTGGCGGCAACTGCGATCAGGCTAAAGAGCACGGGCGACGCGGTATTCGACAACGGGAGAGTGCTCGGCGCGAAAGGCACGAACTGCGCATACGGAACGGGAATCACGGTCGTTTGCGTCGAAGCCGACTGCACCGGCGTCACCGTTTCCGAGGCGGTCGATGTGGCGGTGATGGTCACGGTCGTAGCCGGTATTTGGAGCGGCGGAGTGTATGCGATCGCCGCGCCGCTTGCGCTGTGGTTCGGCGCATTCGCATTGCCGGAGTTGAATGTGCCGCAGTCGAGTTGTCCGCAGTTGGACGCGGTCCAGTCCACGCCTCCCGATCCGATATCGTTGGTGACTTTGGCGATAAAGTTCGAAGGCGAGCCGGCTGTCACAGTTGCTGGAGCGGAGGTGATGGCGACCGAGATGGTCTGCGCAATCTGTATGTTCGCCGTTCCGATCTTGGTGGGATCGGTGATCGAACTTGCCTTCACTGTGAAGAGATGATCCGGCGGCATCTGCGTCGGCGCAGTATAGGTCGTCTGATAGGGCGCCGTCTTGCTGATCGTGGGATAACACTGTCCGGTGCCGCAAAGCCAGTTCACGCCTGCATCGGCGTAGTCGTTCAGCACCGTAGCCACGACCGTCGTGGAGCCGCCCAGCTGCAGTAGGTCGGAGGCCGGCTTCAAGCTCACCTGAATCGGCGGTGGAGCGCCGATCGCGATTTGCACGGTGGCCGACGCTTTGGGATCGGTCGTCGATCTGGCCGTTACAGTCACCTTCGCGTCAGCGGGAGTGGTATTGGGGGCAGTGTACGTTGTTGGGGTTCCACTCGCGGTGTGAGCGGGAGAGACGGAGCCGCAGTCGTCCGGCGTGCCGCAGTTCGGCGCCTCCCAGTCGACACCCGCATCGAATGCGTCGTAGGCTACAGTTGCCGTCAAGGGCACAGAGCCCCTTGCGGGGACCTTGACGCTGGGGGGAAAGACCGTCACTGAAACAGGCAGGATCGCGATGGTCGCGCTCGTCGATTTGGTGGAATCGGAAACCGAAGTCGCAGTAATCGTGACCTTCCCGCCCGGCGGAATCCCGGCCGGCGCGGTGTAGGTCGTGGGATTGCCGCTCGCCGTGAGCGTGGGATTCAGCGATCCGCAGGAACTGCTTCCGCAAGTCACCTTCCAGTTCACGCCCGCCGCGATGGGGTCGTAGGTCACGAGCGCTTCCAGTTGCGCAGTCTCGCTGGCGCCCAGTTGCGCCGGTGGAGGCGTGCCGGTAAAGGCGATGGTGATCGGTTGCGGAAGGATGGTGAGCGTGACGCTGGATTGCTGCGACGGATCGCTGGTGACGCTCGCCGTCAGAGTGACGGTATTGCCGATCGGCACGTACTCCGGCGCCGTGAAAAGCATGTTGATGTTGCTACCCACATGCACCGGATTGAGTACACCGCAAACGTTGGTCGTGTAAGTCGCCACAGCGCTCCCGAGACAATTCAGGTTCCAATCCACACCGAGATTGGTCGAATCGCCCGAAACGCTTACGCTCACAGCCACGGTCGCATCCACAATAACGGAACTGAGCTGGTTTTTTTCGGAACCGCTTGGGTTGGTAACGGAGATCGGACCGAGTTGCGGATTGCGGGCCGACCCGCAGCCGGCCAGAGCCAAGGTCGCGAAACACGCAGCGAAGGCGAGGATTGCCGAATCCAACAACGAGTTGCACGCTTGGACACGATTCTTTTTTCTTGGGGGAGAGGGGAAGCCGGAAAGGCCCGCATCCCTCATGAAAGCCCGGCGCACGCTTGCCCCCCGCCAGGATCGGCGTTCGTTCATTGCGGGAATCTCGATTGGGATCGGATTCCTCATTCAGCTCCCTTCCGATCTGAGCGCTGCTGGAAACTCCAAGAGTTTCTCTCTTTGCATCGGGCTTGCCTGTTGGATCCCTGCCGTTCGCGGTCTTGATCTTCCTTGTCGTCCCTTCTGCAGAGATTCCTTACTCGCTCTGGACCGGCTCCAACTCTCCTGTGCTTGCGGCATTCACGATTGTCAGCGTGACGCTCGAGCTAACCGACGGCAGGCTCGTGGCATGCGCTGTGATCGTGACGGTCTTTCCTTTTGGAATCGTGGGAGGCGCGGTATATGCGGCGACAAAGACGATGCCGGGCGTGGGGTAAGTGGGCACGGGGCCGCTCGCGGTTTGTGAGGGATTGAAGATGCCGCACGACGTATCGATCGTGTTGGGGCTCGGAGGCGCAGCGCTCCCGCAGGCGACGGTCCAGCTCACTCCAAGGAACTGATTATCGTGCGTGACCGAAGCGACAAAGTATGCCTGGCCGTTCACGGGGAGGGACGTCAATGCCGGCGCACTAGCGCCGGCTGCGGTCGTGAACTCGATCGGGCTTATCGCGGGTTTGACGACACTTCCGCATCCGGCCAGCGCCATCGCGGCGAGCGCGAAAGACAACATCGAAATACTACGCTCCAGATTCTTCATTCCTGTGCTTCTGAAGCGGCCGGACAGTAGAGGTAGCACTCCGAAGAAGTTCATTTGCAGAGATGGAAAGATACCGTAACCATGGAAGTCACTGCCAATCCGATAACAATTGAGAATCCCAGGCTGGAGCTTGAAGTCCTCCAGCACGGCGCGAACTCATACCGGAAAACCACTCCCGCGTTTGCGATCAGGCCGGGTGCAACCCGCCGACCCGAACTCACCTCCGGAGCAGGATGCGCAGGGGTGAAGTTCGGTCGGTGCCGGCGATCTGGGGACGAGCTCCGCGATCCAGGCTACTGATCCTTGGAGCGTTTGCGCGACTTCAGCCGGTTGCTTACCTGGACAAACCCAATTCCTGCGGCGCTCGCAATCAGGCCCAGCACGAGCGTCGGATTCTCCGGTGAATCGACGCAGCCTGACTGCCCGAGCGCGGGAAGAGCTGCCGCCATTGTGAGCAGGGCGACGGGAAGTATCAGTCCAATCTTCTTCACGTTCAATCTCCTTCAATAAACCGTGCACTGATTTTGTTTTTTCGGTGCAGCCCGAAGTTCGGAGGAGGCCGTGAGGCCCACCACGTTTCGGCTTCAACGCTTAGGGCTCCACGCCGTAGGTCTGATTCTGCGCAGCCAGCGAAAAAACGGGCTGAGCCGGCGCGGCAAGGCCGACGAACTCGGTAACGTTCGCATGGCCGGCTTGACCGGGGCCGAGGATTTGACCGGGAGCCTGGGGATTATTGTTCGTGGTATTGACCACCCAGACATTCCCCGACTGGTCAACCGTTACTCCCGTGGGCGCGCCCAGCACGGTCAATGCCGAACCGCCCTCAATCCCGGTGTCCGGAGGCGAAATCATAGACCCCTTGGAGCTGAGAATAGTGAGATTCGCCGGAATGGTGTTCCCGCCGTTATCGCCCCCGCCATTCACGATGTAGTAAGTGCTGTTCCCGTCCGAAGCAATTCCCTCAGGACCAGCTTCGGTGGAAGGCAGCAACGCGTTAGGCAGGTTGTTGATGGAGCCCGTCACGTTGATCGGCTGCACGTTCAGTGTGCCGCCCTGGCCTTCCGGTACCCAGAGCGCCAGCCCGCCGTTACCACCCGCGCCGGAGGCAAGCAATCCAAAGGCGGCATAGTACGAGTCGGGACCCGAAATCAAGGTGGTCGACGTTACAAAAGTCGTGCCGTTGGAGTTCAGTGCGCCGTAATGGTTGTTGCCGCCATCGATCCACCAGGTATGGCCGGCGTAGTCCGCACCCAGAAAGCCCGTCAATGAATCGTAGCCGGAAACCGGAAATCCGCTGGCCAGCATTCCTGAGCCGTTGGTTGCCGTGATGAACGTTGCGCCCGAGGCCCAGACCTGATCCGCAGCATCGACGGCGACGCCAGTCGCACCGGATCCGGCAGGGCATGCACCCGTAAACGGAGCGCCCGTCAGCGGCGAGCCGCTGGAGTTCAGGGCCACGAGGCAATTGCTTTCGTCCGCAATCCACGCATTTCCGTTTTGGTCGATGGCGACGGATCTGGGTGCGGTGAACAGCCCAGCGACCGATGCCCCCCAGCCGCCCAGTTGGATCGGAGCGTAAGGAGAAGTCTGATTGGTGGTGGTGGTCGGCGAGAGCGGCGCGCCCAGATTGCTAAGCTCGGTGACAGATTGGCGCAGGTTGTTGGGTATCCAAACATTGCCGTTCGCGTCGACCGCGATGTTCTGGCCGCCCGAACGGCTGGTCGTCTTCACGCCACCCAGACCTCCGCTGATGAAATTGAGCGTCAAGGAGAAGTCGGTGGGGGCGGAAAGCAGCGTGGGCTGGAAGGGCGGGTTCGGGGGAACGAGATCGAAGAGCGCGGAGGCGTTGCTGACCCCGCTCGACAGCAACCCGGGATTATGCGCGATATACAACGCCGCGTCCATGGTATCGGCAACTCCTCCCGTCAAGGCGAAGAGACTCGAACATCCGGAACCGGTCCCGTCCGTATTTACGCAGGAAGACAGAACATCCGCCAAAGTATTGATCGTGTCGTAGGGAACGATGCTGTTGAACACGTCGGGGCTGGCGTTCGCCGGCGCCGTGGCATACGCGGGAGTCACAGTCAAGGCCTGGCCGGTGTTGAGATTCACAAGGTTATTGAATGTGGCGAATGCGTTGGTCAGGCCAATGGCGTTCGTGGAGCTCGTGCCAACACTCGTCGAGTTGGTCATGAAGCCGGCCAGCGAGTAAGCCGTGGCAACCGTGGTGACCTCGTCGACGAATACAAATCCGATATTCGCGACATTCCCGCAAGTCCCAAGCGCGGCCGCAAGCGACAGCGCCGCGTTGTTCCCGCTACCGGAATTCCCTTGCGTCGCCAGCACATAGAGCTCATCGGAAGCGGACGTGCAGGTGTAAACGGGATACGTCCAGTTGCCATTGGGATCGGTCGTGGTCATCACTGTCGTGCCGTTCTGTTGCACGGGAGCGGCGGCGGCTCCGTATCCGGCGCCAGCCACGGAGACCTCGTAGATCTGCACCGTGGCGCCCGCGACAGGCTGTTGGCCGCCATGCACCTTGCCCGCGATTCGGGTAACCTGCACGGCGTTCGCGCTCGGAACCACGCTCGGGTGAAAAGTCGAACTGCACCCGGAAAGGAGCAGAACGCTCGAAGAGCCGAGCAGCGCCAATCCCGCCAGGAGGGTCCGGCTCTGAATGCCCTTCACGCTTGACATGGCACGAAACGAATTCAATTTCCTCACAGAGAGCAGCTCCTCGATAAAGTCGCGGAATCCCCGTTCCTGTCCTAAGCCAGGAATGTCATCGGGACCGGTTTGTGCTGCGTGTTGAGGCTTCGGCGATGCTCCCGCGCCGGAATCGGGATCGGCTCCTGACTCAAGCGGGGTAGCCGCGGAGTGAACCAAGACTGCCGCAGCGTCTGCACTGAAGGACAGGTGATCCCTGCGATCTTCGAACATAACTCTCTCCCGAGCTCGCGCGAGGGTATCCTCCGCGAACCACCCGTCCTTAGAACTCTGGTTCGAAAGCTTCGCACGCTGCATGTCGACGGCGACCCAACGACTCGGCTCGACAGCCGACTTTCTGAGGCGATGCGACCGGTGCAGCGCTGAAGTTGGCTTTCTTTCCAAGCGCAATATACGGCTGCCCCTTCAAAGCTGCTTATGAAAAAAGAGTGAAAATAGTGTGAATCGGAGGGCGGCAACGTGTTTGATATCTTGCCGGCCCGTGCGCCCCTTTCCGCTCTGTATATTGCCCGGAAACCGCTGCAGCAGCGGATCTCTTCGCCCATGCGGCGGTTGGTATGCGTTCGCGATTGCGTCTTCTCGCTTGGTTCGCGGCGCCGGCTCGGTTCAAGGTAGCTCGAAGCGCACGGCGTAACGATTGGTAACCTATGCGAACCTCCCAGCCGTAATGTGGCCGAAGAACCAGTAGCGCGGCGCCCTAAAGCAAGCCTCGGAGTTCGAGATTTGCATAAGCTTCGAGAAAATTACCCGAAAATTCAACTGCAGCTACGCTTATCCGCCTGTATAAGTTCTCTGCGAACGGAGGAACGCGCGATCTGTCGCGCTGCGGTCCGTTAAATCGCGTGAGTCGATCCCGCTTTGCGCGCAAACCGCGCGGAACAACCTCTGCACAGGAGCAGCAAATGAATTTGAGAAAAGCTTTGCTTGGAGTAGTCGCTGCGATGGTGGTTTCTGTTGCGGCTAGTGTCAACGCTCAAACGGTGGATTTCGCCGCAGTCGGTTCATCGGCGATGTGGCTGGAAGTGGGACAGGCGGCCGCATCGACACTGGGATGCGTGTGGACGACATCGTCCAAAACCGTCGAGCAGCCCAAGGATAGTCGCGTAGGCGGCGGCACGTTGGAGAGCACAACCGCGTGGATCGCATGGTCCCCTGGCGCCGGCACTTGCTCCGCTCCTTCCGCCAGCAGCATCATCTACACGTACCTGAACGCCGACTCCACGATCGGAAACCGGTGTTTCTTCGCCAAGCCGCGGTGCACGATCTCGATCACCGGCACCTATCCCATCGCCGGCAACAACCAGCTACCTGGATTTACCGACACTTCGCTGCCATCGACGATTGGCACGGTGGTCAATGGAGCATCGGTCAACGCGGCTGCTACGGATATCCGTCCCGAAGATGCAGAATTCGCCACCTTGCGCGCGCTGACGCCCTGCGGAAATGCGATCGTCTCCGGTTCGCAGTACCTTGGGTTGGGATATCAAACCAGCACCACCGGTGTCGGCACCGCGATTCAGGGATCCACCTTTCAAACCAACGGTTCCGGTGGTTCATTCAATATCTTCGCTTTCAGCTTGACCGGAACCGATCCGATTACAGGACAGGCATTGCCGGGCGCCTTTACGGTGACCCCTGTAGGAGCGGTTCCGGTGGTCGTTGTGGTGAACCCCGCCGATTCCAGCGGATTCGGGAGCCTGCTGGTGTCGAACGTGACTCGCGCCACGCTGGCCGGGTATCTTGACGGCACCTACGGGCGGGTCGCCGACATCAATCCCGGCGCATTTGCCTCGTCCACGATCGGGTCGGTGGTATATCTCCGCGAACCGGTTTCGGGAACCTACAACACCATGGAGTACGGCATCCCCAACAGCGTAGAGAACAAGACTTCGCAGGAGATCGGCCTGGCGGCGATTGCGGCGAGCAGTGCAGGTAATCCGTTTCCGGCATTGCACTGTGCCAGCGGAGTTACGGGGGGGACCTGGGATCCTTCGCAGAATCCTCTGAATGAAAACAACACTACCGCGCGCGGGACAACCACAGATAGCGGACGCTGGCGCGCAATTGGCACCGGCAACATGCTCAAGGCGGTGCAGGCGACCTCGGACAGCCTTGGGTACGCCTTCTGGAGCGCGGCGAACTTCTCCGGAGCCACCGCCGCCAACGACAAGTACCTCACCGTTGATGGCGTCGATCCCATCCAGGAAGTCTGGGTGGATGGTCTGGTTCCGACCTCAGGCAACAACCTCCTCGGCGACGTCACCCTGGCGCATGTGAAAGACGGCAGCTACCCGATCTGGTCGATCGTCCGCATGGTCACGGACACGAGCGGCACCGGGCTTACGGCGGTGCAGTCGCTGGTCGCCGATGCCGTGAACTTCCTCTCTCCCACGCAGCCTGACTTTGTTCCTGTCAGCGCCCTTGGAATCGTCCGCTCCCACTTTGCTCCTCCGGGCGTGACGTTCCCGAGCCCCAACTCCGGCGGTCTGGCTACGACAGATACTCCCTGCAATGGAACCGCTGCCGGTTGCGCCGAAGCAGGCGGAGATGTCGGCGGGCTCGTCTATTCCAAGCAGGCGGACGGCGACTACAACCTGGATAACGGCGTGATAACCGGCAACACCGGAAAACGCCAATAGCATTGCGAATACGGAAAGCGTCGAAGGCAGATCCGCGCTCCATCGGATCTGCCTCGACCTTTTCAAAGGAGTAAGGTACCTTATCCGTCGATCCATGTTCATTCGAATTCTGGCAGTATCCGGATTTCTCTGCGCTCTCGCTTTGAACGGAATGCGCGCACACCAGGCGCCATCGCCGCCGGCAAGCGCGGGAACAGCGGGCGCGCCGGCGGTCTCGTCCGAAGAAGATTGGACAAAGCTGCCGGTAGACAGGGCAACGCTGACGCCACTCATTCCCGGTGTGTCCATGGAGAAAGCCGAGACACCGGATTACTCCCGTGAGATGGTCCGACTGGAATGGCGCCGCGGAGACCCGATCGACATCTATATTGTTAAGCCTCACGGCGCGCAGAAGCCC
>JASHTH010000242.1 GCA_030040655.1 Acidobacteriaceae bacterium
GTCCAGGCACGACCTACGGAACTGCTTTCAAAAAGTCTCACCTGGCCTTCGCCGTGTCTCTGCCGGAATTGTTCACCAGAGCCAAGCGGCTTCACACACTTGGAGTAAAGACTTATAACTTTGCCGGCGAACAAACGACCCAGCCATTTGTGATCGGCTGGATGCCGTCGGCGCAGATCTACTTTCACGATGCGGACGGCCATTCATTGGAGTTGATAGCCCTCCTGGACGATGCGCCGGATCCCGGCTTCATTGGCTCACTCAATGAGTGGAAAGAACGGGTGGCGCACCCGACAGGCCTCACTGCTTCCACTTGATATTGCACCCGATCGATGGCCGCTGATCTTTGGTCACCGGCTTGCCGGCGAGCACCGCATCGATCGCCGCGCGCAGGTCCTCGCCCGTGACCGGAACCCCGTTCCCCGGGCGGCTGGAATCGAACTGGCCGCGATAGACGAGCTTGAAATCTCGATCGAAGAGAAAGAAATCCGGCGTGCAGGCCGCTTGGTAGGCGCGCGCCACGGCCTGCGACTCGTCGTAGAGATAGGGAAAGACAAAGCCCAGCGTCTGCGCCTGCTGCGTCAGTCCGGCGGGACTGTCGTCCGGGTAGGTCGCCGCATCGTTGCTGCTGATCGCCGCGATGCCCAATGGCTTTCCGGCGTAGTCCTTGCCCAGCGCGGCCAGCCCTTTCTCGACGTGCTTCACATAAGGGCAATGCGTGCAGATGAACATGACCAGCAGCCCTTGCTTGCCGCGAAAGCTGTCGCGCCGCACTAGCTTGCCCGTAACAACGTCGACTAGCGCAAAATCCGGCGCTTCGGCGCCAATCTCCATTGCCATTGTGGATTCCGTTAATGCCATGATTCCCTCCTTAGCAAGTCAGCAAGTCAGCGAGTCAGCAAGTCAGCAAGCCTGCAGGTCAGCAAGTCAGCAAGTCAGCGAGTCAGCGAGGCAGCGAGTCAGCAGGTCAGCAGGTCAGCAAGTTAGCGAGCCAGCTTTAGTTTCAACCCAGGTCCGAAAACACGGATCTCCACCCCAGCGACAAGGTCGCCGGGGACCCCGGACCTGGGGCACCCCTCCTTGTTCACTACTCCCTATTCCCTCGCCCTGGACGCTGGACCCTGGACGCTCGACCCTCGACCAGTCCATTAGTCCCTCACTCCCTAGAACAGCCCCGCCTGTCTTCCCGGCATCGCCAGCCCGAAATGCTCGTACGCCAGCCGCGTGGCCACGCGCCCGCGCGGCGTGCGGTCCAAAAATCCGATCTGCATCAGGAACGGCTCGTAGACCTCTTCGAGCGCGTCTTCTTCCTCGGCGAGGTTCGCCGCCAGCGTTCCCAGTCCCACCGGTCCGCCGTCGTATTTCTGCATGATCGTCAGCAGCAGCCGCCGGTCGATCTCGTCGAATCCGTGCGCATCCACTTCGAGCATGGTCAGCGCCGCGTGCGCCGTGGCCCGGTCGATCGTGCCCGTTCCGCGCACTTGCGCGTAGTCGCGCACACGCCGCAGCAGGCGGTTGGCGATGCGCGGCGTGCCCCGCGAGCGCAGCGCAATTTCGGCCGCGCCGTCGCGGTCGACCGGCACCTGCAGCACGTCGGCCGAGCGCTCCACGATGATGCGCAGCTCGTCTTCGTTGTAAAACTCCAGGCGCAGCAGAATGCCGAAGCGCGAACGCAGCGGCGAGCTCAGCAGCCCCGGCCGCGTGGTCGCCCCGATGAAGGTGAACGGCTTGATCTCCATGACGTGCGTGCGCGCCGCAGGTCCTTGGCCGATGATGATGTCGAGCTTGTAGTCTTCGAGCGCCGTGTAGAGCTTCTCTTCGAGCACCGGCTGCATGCGATGAATCTCGTCGAGGAACAGCACCTGCCGCTCGCGCAGGTTGGTCAGGATCGCCGTGAGATCGCCCTGAATCTGCAGCGCAGGCCCAGACGTCTGCTGAAAGGCGACGCCGAGCTCGTTGGCGATGATCGTGGCCAGCGTGGTCTTGCCCAGCCCCGGAGGGCCGAAGAGCAGCACGTGGTCGAGCGCCTCGCCGCGCGACTTCGCCGCTTCCAGCGCGATGCGCAACTGCTCTTTGGCCTTCGATTGGCCGATGAACTCGCCCAGCCGCCGCGGCCGCAGCTTGAGCTCGAAACCCTGCTCTTCCTCGGCGCGCGAGGCGCTTACCAGCCGGTCCGCAGACCCATCTCGAAACTTGTCGCGAGCCATCGCCATGCTGCCAAGAGTCTAATGGCTGGGGATCGCGTGGGCAACAACCGAGGGGTCTTGGCAGTGAAAGTAGGGGCTGAAGAGGTCGCGGAAGAATTTCACAGAAGCGGTTCCTCGCGGGCTGAAGGCCGCGAGGAAGATCGAATGAAAACGGCTGATTCGGCACGGATAAATCCGTGCCCTTTCCAAACACCTGAAGATCGAGTCTTTTCAGCCTGTCAAGCTCGTGCCTTCAGTGCATCGCGACTTGGTTGATTGGCGCGATTCTTGACTGTCTTGATGCGCGAGGGAGAAACCTCGGTTCCGCGGCAAGTGCAAGCAGTTAGCCTGATGGCACGAATGCCCGCTTTGGGAGGCGCCCGGTTTTTGGGGAATTCGGCGACCGCAAGCTCGCTCCATGTGACGAAAGTGTTATGGGCGAATCGCCGCGTCTCTGATATTGCTGGCAGTAAACCTCGGTCATTCGAGATCGATTTGCGCCAACGGGCTGGAAATGGCCTGGGGAGGCTGTTATGTTCGACCGTTCTTGCGTTAAAGGATTGCTCCTCGTGGGGCTCCTGGCGCCGATTACCAGTTGCGGCACCTCGGCGTCGTTGAGCTCCATCGTGATCAGCCCTACAAACTTCACCGTCACATTGGCTCTGTTGGCAGACGGATCGGTCGCGCCGCAGAGCGACCAGCTTTCCACGAACTTCACGGCCACCGGCTATTACACCCGCGGCGACCATCCGGTGGAGACGCAGAATATCACCGACCAGGTCACCTGGTACTCCTACACGCCCGAGATGGTGACCATAAACAATCAGGGCGTCGCCACTCCTACCGGAATGGCACTCGGATTTACGCAGATCACGGCCAGCGCGCCCGGCTTCGGCGGCGACATCATCAGCAACGATGCAACGTATACGGTGGAGCTACCGTCGGGCAGCTCGTCGGGCGGCGCCATCGTAGCGATCTCCGTTCTTCAGCCCAATCAAACCGTCAGCTCGCTCAACACGACCAAGCAGTTCAAAGCCGTGGGAGTTACAGGGAGCGGTAGTCAATCGGACGTGACCAGCTCATGCGTTTGGTCCTCCAGCAACACCAGCGTTGCCACGATTGATTCGAAGACGGGCGTGGCCACCACGGTCGGCACGGGAACGACGAGCATCTACGCGACCTACAAGAACCAAGGCGGGCTGGTTGCCAGCGGGTTCACCCATCTAACGGTCAACTAGCCTGCGCTCGCATTGCCGCAAAGCCCCGGCTGGTCCCTTTGAATCGCCGGAGACGATGCTCGTGAAAGGCCGCTCGATGAATAGGCCTTCGTGCGTTCAAGGCTGTCAACGATCGCCCCATTCGGCTGCCGTTACGCTGCTCACTGCCCGATCATCCGGACGGCGGCAATTTAGACTGGTTGGTTCGCCGCAATCCTGATGACCCACCGGTTTGGCCTTCTTCGCCGATTTCGCTTCAACCGCCCGCAGCGCATCGCCGCCGTTCTCCTGGCCCTGTTTCTGGTGCAAGGATTCGTGCTCGTCTCCCGCCAGACGCTCAGCGACCGGGACTATCAATACGCCCGCTGCGGCCGCGAGATGTGGGAAAAGCCATCGCCCCTGGCCGGCTACTTCACCACCTGCGGCAATATTCACGACAGCGTTCTCGCCTATCGTCTCGCCGGCCTGCCGCTCACTCTGAATCTTCTCTTCGAACGCGGACTCGATCTCTTCCGCAAGCCCGAAGACCGGGTCGTCCAGACCGGCGGCGAATTGAACACCTGGGAGCTGCGCCATCAGCTCCGGCATGTCCTGCTGTTGCTCCGTTTACCGTTTCTGGGCGCCGGCTGCATTCTGGGCGGATGCCTGTGGTGGGTCACGCGACGCCTCTACGGCAACTGGGGCGGTTACACCGCGCTCGCGCTCTACTGCTTTTCGCCGGCCATCCTGCGCGCCTGCGTCGCGCCCGACCCCGAGGTGCTTGCCGCGCTGGGAGTCTACGGCGGCATCTATACGTCGATCGGCGTCGCCCATGCCATGCAGGGCCCGCGGCGCAAGTGGCGCCCGCGCATCGTTCTGCTCACGGTGATCTTCGCCGTCGCTGCCGGCGCTCATATCGCCGCGTTGCCGGTGGTGGCGCTCGCGGGACTTTTGGCCATGCTCTGGGTCGCCGAGGGGCAACGGAGCCAGGCGCTGCCCATCATCCTGATGGCCGCGGCCGGGGCCCTGGTTCTGGTCTTTGCCTGCTACAACTTCTCGCCCGACGCCTTCAGCTACGTCTTCCGCTCCGCGGCCGGCTTTCTGTGGGTTTCGCTCGACCCGGCGCGCCGCTTCTTTTCCAATCCTGCCAACGCCGGCATCACCTGCGGCACGCTCGCTTCCCTGGTGCTGTACTTGGCCGTTGGCAAATCGCGCTACTTCGGCAACACTGCGCCGCTGCTTTGCACCATCGGCCTCATGGCGCTGGTCATGACCGGCGTTCCGGGTCAGCCCTGGTTATGGGCTCTGCCGTTTCTGATCACTTTCATCGGCGGCCTCTTCGCCGATGCCTACGAAACTCCGCGGGGACGAGTGGCCATCGCCGCGGGAGGAGCGGTCGTGGGCCTGCAGGCCGTCGTCTGCGTGCTCAACCTGGCGGGCTTGTTGTAGACACCGCGGCGGTGACGGGCGCTGCAAGAGGATTTCGGTCGGGACACGATAGGCGTAGCTGCGCTCGCATCAGCGATTCGCCAGCCTCGCCGCCATCAGCGCATAGACGGGAAACGTAAGATAAACCAGTCCGATCTCCGAGTAGTATCCGTATGCCGTCATTTTCATCGGACCGAAGGCGAACATCGGGTAGTCGAAGACCAGGTTCATGGCCAGCCATAGAGTCCCCACCAACGCGGCCTCGGCGACGGTGATCCGCCGGTTGCGAAAGTAGACCGGCAAAAGCGCTCCAGCGGTGAGCAGCACGATAAGGAACATGAATGTGCTGAAAAGAGGAGCATTGGTTTTCTTCAACGGAAATGCAAAGAAAGAAATGAGGAAGGGAATCGCCCAACTGAGGAGCCCCAGCAAAACCGCACGCAGCCAACCGGGCATAGGTACCTCCACGGCGGACGAGTGTAACGTTGGTCCTCATCCGGCGAATGTGCGGAGGGTCACCGGACCATCAAAAAGGAGGGCAACAGGGCAGAACGCCCAATTGGATCGGATTCTCTCAGGGCTGGGCAATGTCTGACGAATTCTTCGGCTGGATGCCTTGTAACAGATCACAACTCAAAAGCCTATTGAAAACAAATAAGTTATCTATTTATCAATGGCTTAGAAGTCCAGGAACTCCAAGAAGTCCTAAGCCCAAGCACAAATTACGGCAAAACCAGAGAGGGTGTGGCCTGTTCCCTGTCTTGCAGGGTCGCCGCTCCCTGGGGTCGCGGCGACTTGAGTGTCTTGGCTTCGGTACACAGCATCTCTGGTTTTGCCATAGCACAAAACCCGTGCGCAGAAGGCTGTGTACTTGACCGATACTTCCCCATTGGCGACGATCCGACCCTTCTTTACTTGCCGCTCCCCTTGACGCCCAGCAATTGGCACGGGCATCGATTGGGGATGACAGCTCTCATGGCGGGATTGGACTTGACCCCTTGTTGGCTGTGCACTTTGGGATAGAGATTCCTCCATTTGCTTCGTGATTTCGAGCGCGGGTTCGACTGCAGCGATTCCAGTGGGTCAGAGGTGAAGCGACGAAGGAGAGAAAAATGAATTGCCCACCTTGACAACATTCAGCCGCAGTTTCCGCTTTATCAGGCAAGGGGGGCGACAAAATGTCCGTCGCGAGCCCTCAACATTTCATTCCCCGGAGGCGCCATGTCAGAAGCAACGGTCCCCGTCCCTTTCGGCCTTGAGTCCTCATCCGGCGCACTCCCACTGCCGGTTGGTTCGGCAGTCACCGCGTCTCACGCTCGGCCTGTCTCGCGGCGCGAGCGCATCCCCACGATTGACGTGGTGCGCGGCGCCGCGCTGCTCGGCATTCTCTTGATGAACATTGGCGCCTTCAGCGGCCCATTTGAGATGTATGTGAACCCGCTGATCGTGGGCGACCACCGTACCGCCAACCTGGTTGCATGGAGCCTTCGCTGGGTCCTGTTCGAAGGCAAGATGCGTGCGGCGTTCTCCATGCTGTTCGGCGCGGGTGTCATTTTGCTGACCGTGCGCGCCGAGCGCAACGGCACGAAGGACATCGCCGACATCTTCCTGCGCCGCAATATGTGGCTGGTATTGTTCGGCCTCCTCCACTTCTATTTCATCTGGTCCGGCGACATTCTCTTCTTCTACGGCCTGACTGCGCTGGTGTTCCTCTATCCCTGCCGGAAGGTGCGCGTCCGTAATCTGCTGATTGCAGGAGCGGCGGTGCTGCTGATCGGCGCGGGCTCCGACACGTACTATGCGTGGGACGCGATCCACACGCGCAACCAGGCCAAGGCTGCCCTGGCAGTCCAGCAGGCCGGGCAAAAACTGACCACCGCGCAGCAGGATGCGATCAAGAAATGGAACGACGTCCTCGACCAGCGCAAGAAGAATCACGTTGACGACTTGAAGGCCATGCGTGGCAGCTATCTTGCCCAGCTGAAGTGGCGCGCGCAGTGGGGCCCGCGATACCAGGCGAAGGATTACTACACGTTCGGCTTTGCCGATGTCCTGGGCATGATGCTGCTCGGGATGGGTCTGTACAAGATGGGCTTCCTGACCGGCCGGTTGCCGTACCGTGCGTATGGATGGACGATCGCCGCCGGATTCCTGCTCAGCGTTCCCGTCAACGCCTTTCAGGCGTGGGGACTCGTCCGCGACAATTTTCAGGACGAGTCGGCATGGTGGCCGCTGTATCAGTTTGGGCGTGCAACGGGCGCCATCGCCAGCGTGGCGCTGGTGGTGGTGGTGTGCAAGGCCGGAGTGATGCGATGGCTCACTCGCCGGCTGGCCGCCGTGGGGCAGACGGCGCTGAGCAACTATCTTCTCACCAGCACTGCTTGTTCGCTGCTCTTCAACGGATTCGGCGCAGGGCTGTACGGAAAGCTCGAGTACTACCAGTTGTTTGCCGTTGTCGTGTGCATGTGGACGGTGAACTTGGTCGTCAGCCCGATCTGGCTGCGGCATTTTCAGTTCGGCCCGATGGAGTGGGTGTGGCGCTCGCTCACCTACTGGGAGCGCCAGCCGATGCGTCTCCGCACCGCCGAAGAGCCAGAACCCGTGGCCGTGACAGCGTGATCCGCTCTCAGTTGCGCATGCCGCTCACGGAGGCCGACCGGAGCCCGTCACCGCCAAACCGGACGTTACCACTCCGTTACTGCCGGTTTGGCGACGATACATCCCGATCGCAGGATCGACGATACAATCGCGTAATGAGGCTTGAGAGTGAGCCGGGCTAAGTAATTTGGGGTATTTGTATGCAGAGTCGATTCATATGCGGAGCACCGGTCTGCGGTGCCGATTTCTTTGGTAGGCGTAGTCTGCTTTTTCACGTTAATCCGCGTCAGCGTGGATCACACGTCTTATTGATCGGCCAAAGGAGAATTGGCAAGAGTTCGATATTGCTTGAGGTTGAAAGAGTTCTAAATTCCCAGCTTCGCAGACCGGAGAACACACCGAATGTGATTGTAGTGAAGTGTAACGCTCATGCTGTATTCGGATCAGAAGGAGACTTTGAGTATCTAATAAGGGACGCGAGCGATCAGCTTTATACTCGAATGAAACAGAAGCC
>JASHTH010000243.1 GCA_030040655.1 Acidobacteriaceae bacterium
AGTCCCTCAGTCCCCCTAGTCCCTCGTCACTCCGTCCGCAGCGCTTGCATCGGGTCCAGCCTCGAGGCACGCCACGCGGGCATGGCGCAGGCGAGCGCCGCCACCGCAAGCAGAGTTACGGCGACCGAAGCAAACACCGCCGGGTCGAACGGCCGCGTTCCATAGAGCATCGACTGGATCAGCTTGACCGTCGCGGCGCTGGCAGCCAGGCCGAGCAGAAGCCCGAAGAGAGCTGGCCGCAGCCCGTCGGCCAGCGTCAGCCCCAGAATGTGCCCGCGCTGGGCGCCGAGGGCCATGCGAATGCCCATCTCTGTCGTCCGCTGCGCCACGATGTAAGAGAGCACGCCGAACAATCCCACCGCGGCCAGCAGCAACGAGAGGCCGGCGAAAACCAGCAGGAGCGTGGCGTCGAAGTTGGCCTCGAGCGTGTTGCGGCCGAGGACCTGGTCCATCGTCAGGACATCCGAAACGGGCAGATTGCGATCCATGCCCGCGAGCAGGCGTTGGATGGGTATGGCGAACTGCGTCACGTCGCCGCCGCTCGAGCGAATCATCAGCGAGGCCGAGTAGACGTCGGTGGCGGCAAAGATGGGAAAGTACATCATCGGATGCGGGGGCTCGCCGGGGGCGTTGCGCGTGTCTCCGACGATGCCGACGATCTCTGAGCCGGTCTGGTTGTAGGTGGTCATGTGCTTGCCGATTGCATCCTCGCCGGGAAAGTACTGTCGCGCGAAGGATTCGGAGATGATGATCTCGGTGGAGTGGCCGGGCCGCTGATTGCTGCTGAAGCTGCGACCCCTCAGGAACGGAATCCCGACCGCGGCAAAATAGCCGGCATCGCACCAGCGGTTGTTGGCAATGTATCCCTTTCCCTGGGGCAGCGGCGGATGCTCGATAATGGTAAAGCCGTCATCGCTCGCATCGCCATCGCCCGGCACAGCCGGATAGATCAGGCCCGCCGCCTGAATGCCGGGAACGGCGCGCACCCGGTCGAGAAAAAAGGAAAAGAGGTTTGCGATCAGGGCCGGTTGCTTATACGTTGTTGGCGGCAGTGAAATATCCATCTTGAGAACGTTGTCGGTCAGGCAACCGAGATCGGTGGAGCGCAGTTGCGCGTAGCTCTTGAGCAGCAGGCCCGCACCGATGAGCAGCACAACCGTAAATCCAACTTCAAACGAGAGCAGGACCGAGCGAAGACGCGTGCGCGCGACGCCGGCGCTCTGGCCGCGCGACGACTCGCGAAGCGCGAGGAGAGCCGGATCGCCGCGCATCGAGAGCGACGAGATGACTCCGGCGAATACCGCGCACAGGATGACCAAACCGAGGGTAAAGGCGGCGGCGACGCCATCGACGGCGATCGAATCGGCGCGGGCAACGTCCTGCCGCGCGCTGACAAACCAATGCAGCACTCCTACGGCGAGGAAGAATCCGAGCGTCCCGGCGGCGGCGCAGATGAGAAGGCTCTCCATCAGGTGCTCGCGAAGCCGGCGCAGCTTGCTTCCGCCGAGCGCCGTGCGAATGGCGTGCTCCTTTCGCCGCGCCGCCGCACGCGCCACCAGCAAGTTGGCCACATTGAGGCATGCGATCAGCAGCACGCAGCCGGTGGCGGCCAGCAGCGCGTACAGAGGCGTTTTCATCGGCCCCACGATCGAATCGAGCAGGGGGCGGCCGTTGGCCTCGACGGCGATGAAGGGTTGATCCGGATGCTGATCGTGGATGCGGTGCGCGATGAGAGAGAGGTCGGCAACCGCCTGCGCTTCGGTCACCCCCGGCTTGAGACGGCCGATCACCGTGAACTCATGCTCATCGAGCAGCTTCATCAGGTCGGGTTTCTTAGCCTGGTAGACCGGGGTCCAAAGCTGGACGGCCGAGGGCGACAGTTCACTGAAGGTTGGACCGGAAAACGAAAATGAGCCGGGCATCACGCCGATTACGGTGCGCGGCACGGAATCGAGCAGGATGGTCTGGTTCACGATCGCGGGATCGCCGCCAAACCGCCGCTTCCATAATCCCCAGCTCAACAGCACGGTGGGATTGGCCGACGGCTTGTCGTCGTCGGCCGTGAAACCGCGCCCCAGCGCGGGCCGCACGCCCAACAGCGGCAGCGTGTTCCATGAGAGATTTCCGGCGTGCACCACCTCGGGCAGTTGTTCGCCCACGCTCGACAGGTTGTAATCCGTCGAACCTGCGATGGCGATGCCGGCGAGAGTCTGGTTGTTCTGCTCCCATTCCGCATAGATGCCGCCGGAGTTGGTGTTATAAGGAGAGTCGAGCCCGCCGGCCGAGACATGCTCGTAGAACCGCACCAGGCGCCCGGGATCGGCGTAGGGCAACGGGTTGAGCAGCACCGAACGCACGATGGTGAACAGCGCCACGTTGGCGCCGATGCCCAGCGTCATGACCAGAACCGCGATCGACGCAAAGCCCGGCGAACGCAACAGCGTGCGTGCACCGATCCGCACATCGCGCCAGAACGATTCGACTGAGTTCCAACTCCAGGTCGCGTGTGCCTGGTCGCGAAGCAAGGCCTGATTACCGAAGACTCGCAGTGCAGCGGCTCGGGCGTCTTCGGCGCTCATGCCTCGCGAGACGTTCCTTGCCGTCTCGCATTCCAGATGAAAGCGCATTTCGTCGTCGAGACGCGA
>JASHTH010000244.1 GCA_030040655.1 Acidobacteriaceae bacterium
GGCGTCGCCGTGATCTGCGCGGTGGGCGCAGGCGCGGCCGGAGGCGGTGCGGGAGGCGGCGCTGCCGCGACTTCTTTCTTCTTGCAACCCACAATCGCAAACAAGGCAATCATCATCGTCAAAGAGGCAGGGATCAGATAGCGATGGCGTCGATTCAATTTCAATTCTCCTTCCGCAAATTCCTGAGCGCTTCCCGATCCGATGGAAAACGCATCCGTTAAGGCCGGTGCTGCGTCCAGGCAGCTTCGGCGCACTCAAACAGCCTTCACCCAACAATAGAAACGAATCTGAGCAGATCGGCGGCCGGCTCTAATCGCTTCGAAACTCGTGCAAAATTCCGGCGAGCTGGCCGGTCGTGCGCCAAAGCCTCTCCAAGAAGGTCTTACTTCCAGCTCCAGTTCGGCATCGTGTTATTGCCTGTGTGCGTGAGCTGTCGCTGGTCGGTTCCGTCGGCGAGCATCGACCAGATATCCGTGCGGTGGCCGTCCTGCCGTTCAAATACGATGTGTCGTCCGTCCGGAGCCCACGAGGGAAAATCGTTGCTGCCGGACTCGTGCGTGATCTGATCCCAGCGCAGGCTGGCCAGATCGATGATGTGAATGTCGCGCGCGCCCGGATCGCCGGGACCGTAATTGCGCCGCCAGCTGAACGCCAGAATCTGCCCATTGGGCGACCATGACGGCGACGTCGCATAACCGCCGTCGGTAATGCGCTGAATATTCCCGCCGTCCTGGTCCATGGTGTAGATCTGCGGCAATCCGGTGCGTCCGCTCACCCACGCAATCTGCGAGTTGGTCTTCGGATTCCACGTCGGCGCTACATCCGGCCCGCGGAACGAGGTCAGCTTGTGCAGATTGCCGCCGCCCGCATCGCACACCCAGATCTCCGGGTCGCCCGACCGCGACGACGAAAAGGCGAGCTTGGTTCCATCCGAAGACCACGCCGGCGAAAAATTGGCGCCGCCGGCCGTACCGGAGGGAAAACTCACCATGCGGTTGAGATCCAGCGAATACATCCGGATTGACCATCCCTCGCGCCCCAGCGAGGCAAAGGCGAGGCGCGAACCGTCGGGCGAGATGCGCGGCGAATTCGAGATCGTGCCCAGGTGTGTAACCTGGCGCTGATTCTCGCCGTCGTAGTCCATTGCCCAGATCTCTTTCGACCCGCTGCGCGAGCTCACAAAGTAGATCGAGGTCTCGGCAATGCCGTTCACTCCTCCGCCCAGTTGCTTTATGATCTCGTCGGCGAAGCGGTGCGCCAGCGTGCGCGCCAGATCCTGGCTCGCCGTCTCGTTGTACTGCTTGCCCAGCACCTGCGGATTGGTGGTATTGCGCGTGTCGTCGAGCCAGCCATAAACAATCAATCGCCCGTTCGAAACCGAGAGCGCGCCGAAGGCCACATCGGTCGCGCTGGCTGGCGCGGCAGCCCACTGCGCCAGTTGAATCTCCTGCGGCGAGCCGGGCGTGGCCTGGGGCGACATGCTTTTCGAAACCAAATCGAAGATGCCCGCGGCCGAAAGGTCGTTATAGAGCACGGCGTCGAACGTCGCCTTCAGCGCGGGCGTCTGCGGATCGTCGCCCACCGGCTTGAAATCGGCGGCGGCGAGGCGGATCTTTTCCTGCGCCATGTTAGTGCTGACGTGGACCCAGTCCTGGGCTAGCAGTTGCTGCACGGCAACGCAAAAGGAGACACACAAAATGAGGGGAAGAAGCCGTACTGTGGCTTTCATTGTGTATGCAGTCCCTCCGAGGGTTTTGCCTAGAGAGAAAGACCTGCCCACTTGAGATGGATTCGCCGATAGCAGGTATGGTTTTACCGATCTTAGGAATTGCGAACATCCGGAGATCGAAAGCGCGCGCGGGCGCTGCTCATTCACCATGGCGCTGGAAACGTTGAAGGGGCCCTAATCGAGAATCCTAGTGCCCATACTGACAATCATAGGTCACCCTCAGCGTACTTTGATTATATCCCGCCGGAAGCTGACCAAATGTGTCAACACGTTGCACGGCCCGCTCGCAGGCTCGATCCAACGTCGGGCTTCCGCTGGATTGGCCGAGCTGCAAATCCGTAACAGTGCCGTCGCGCCGAATCGTAAAGATCAGGTACGCCTGCGAGCTGAGAGGCGTGCTTGCGTCGACCTCCTGACGATTCAATGTCGATCGCAGTTTTCGAGTGATCCCGTCCACATACCACGGGAAACGGCTGCCGAAATCGGTGTCGCTCACCGAGGTCGGACCATTGGCCCCGGTCTGCGCCACCGACCGCGGAATCTGCTGCCCGGTCTGCTCGCCATAGCGTGCGTAGTTGTCCGTTCGCGGTTGCGGCTGGTGCGGCTGCGTTTTGGGCAAAGGCTGCGGCTTGGGTTTTTCCTTCTCGTGCCGGCCCGGAATGGGAATGGCATTCAAATCCAACTGTTGCTGCTGCGGCTTCGTTTCCGGAATCGCCGGAGCCTCGCTCGGCGTTGAGGTCGTCAGCACGTTGTCGTTCAGCTTCTGCGCGGGCAAGGGGATGGAACTCGTGATCTGCACCTGGATGGTTCCGCTTCCCGGTGTTCCACCCCAGGTGTTGTGGTGAAAGAGCCCGGCGACGAGCCCATAGAAGACGACGGCGCAGGCCAGCGCGGCGTGCAGCGCAAGCGACCCCATCGCCGGCCCCGCGACCGGCTCCCGGCCAAACGTCCGTTCCAGCTGCTCATTCGCTTCCAGCAACGTGCTCATGCTCATTCTCGATCAGTGCATGGCCCTTGGCCCTCGACCCATCGCGCCACATTTTCTGTTCTCTGATCTCTGTTCGCCGCTCTTTCTCTCGCCCCTCAGTCCCCTAGTATCTTCGTCCCTTAGTCCCTCATTCCCTATTTTCCCTCCAGCGGCTGCGTCACCACCGAGATATTCGTGATCCCTGCCTGCTTCACGGCATCCATCACCGTGGCAAACACGCCGAACGGAATCTGCTGATCGGCGCGCAGGTAGATCACCTGCTTGGCGTCATCCTCGCCCGGATGGTGCAATCTCTGCGGCAAATCGTGAATGTTCACTGGCTTATCGTCGAGAAAGAGTTGCTGATCGCGCGTGATCGTCAGCACCATGCGCTGCTGGGTGATCTGCCGCACCGTGCGCGTCTTGGGTACCGCGACCTCGATGCCCGACTGCAGCACCGGCGCCGTCAGCATGAAGATGACCAACAGCACCAGCACCACGTCGACCAGCGGCGTGATGTTGATCTCCGCCAGCGAAGTGCGCGTTTGCCCCGTGCTCGTCGTAAACGCCACGTCAAGCCTTTCCAGGAAGATGCCGTCCGGTTGCCCCATCCCTGTCCGCGTTCATTGCAGAAAGGATGAGAAACGAGAACCATGGTTGCCCCAGGTCCGTGTTTTCGGACCTGGGATAAACCAGAAACATCGATCACCCCAACCATTTTCTGTCCGCCCAGGGGCGGGCGGAAGGGTGGAAGCGCGATTAAGCGCCGACGCACCGCTACTTGTAATATCCCCGCTCCACCTCTTGCGGAATCTCGGCGCCGCGCGATCCCGCGACACGCGCCGGAATCTCCTCGAGTGAATTGAGCAGTTCGCGCCCGAAATCGTCGATGGCCGCAGCAAATACCCGAATGCGCGCGGTGAACTGGTTGTAGGCCACCAGGGCCGGCACGGCCGCAAACAATCCGGCCGCCGTGGTGATGAGCGCATCGCCGATGCCCGGCGCCACCGCGCGCAGCGTCGCCGTTCCTTCCGCGGCCAAGCCGTGAAAAGCCTCCACAACGCCCATCACGGTGCCAAAGAGCCCGACAAAGGGGCTTACGGCGGCGATCGTCGCCAGCCAGGTCATGCGCCGCTCTAGGTGAGTCACCGATTCGCTTGCCGCGGTCTGCGCGGCGCGCTCCAGCGCCGGCAGGCTGCGCGGCGGTCCCGATCCACCCGTCTGCCGCTTGTAGGTCTCGTAGACTTCCTCGAAAACGGCGACCAGCGGGCTGGGTTGGTAGTCGGCGCTCACGGCCGCAATCTCCTGCAGACGCGTGGCCTTGCGGAAGGTGCGCAGGAACCGTCGGCTCTGCTTGGTGACCTTGCCGAAGGTCGCCCACTTGCCCAGGATCACCATCCACGAGTACAAACTCGCGATCAACAGTAGGATCAGGACAGCGACGGCGATCGGCCCGCTGTTTCGCAGCATTTCCACCAGCGCGCCGGCGCCGTACCTCGTGGGAACTGCCGGGACCGGTCCGCTATCCGTTTGCAGGAGGAGGAGGATGGCAACGGGGAAAATCGCAGTTCACCTCAGTCTTCACGTTATCAGACGGGATTCCGCCATCCAAGTGATTGCTCTGGTGCGCCGGACTGTTTTCAAGCCCCGCGCGCCGGGCGCGCTTCATGCTATGCTGCGCTCGGATTCCCGCTATCTGGATTGGATGCAAATGCTTCGCGCCCGGATAGCGAATCGCAACTCAACAAGACCGAAGGTAATACCGAATTTCTCCGTGCCCCATCTTTCCGGCTGTCTTTGACCGAAGCGTGGGCTGAACCAAACAACGGGAAGCAGATGCTCGTCGAACTCCGCGCCGAAAACTACGCCGTCATCGATCACGCCATCGCCTCGTTCGGTCCAGGCCTCAACCTGCTCACCGGCGAGACTGGGGCAGGGAAGTCGATTCTGGTCGACGCGCTGGCCCTTCTGATGGGCGGCAAAGCCTCGTCGGAAGTCGTCCGCCACGGCGCGGAAAGAGCCGTCGTCTCCTGCGTCTTCGAGTCTACGCCCGGTGCCGAGAAGATCCTCGAGGAAAACGGAATCGACGCCGATGGCGCCGAGATCATTCTGCGGCGCGAAATCCTAGCCACGGGCAAAGGCCGCGTCTTCGTCAACAATCAGCCGGCCACCGTCGCCGTCCTTCGCCAGCTCGCGCCGGAACTGGCTTTAGTCCACGCCCAATCCGAGTCTCTTTCGAGCTTCGACCCCGCGCAGCAGCGCACCCTCCTCGACCGCTTCGCCGGTATCTCCACCGACGCAGTTGCCGAAGCCTACGCCGGCTGGCGCGCCGCGGCCGAAAAACTCGACGATCTGGAGCGCGGCGAACAGGACCGCCTGCGCATGGTCGATCTGTGGAGCTACCAACGAAACGAGATCGAGCAGGCGCGACTTGTGGCCGGCGAAGAGGAGGCGCTCGAAACCGAGAAGCACGTTCTCGCCAACGCCGAGAAGCTCTTTGCCGCCGCGATGAGCGCCTACGATCAGCTCTACGAGGGCGGCGCGTCGGCTGAAGTTTCGCTGCGCGCCGCATTGCGCAACGTGGAGGAGCTCGCCCGCTACGATGCGCGTTTCGAAGCCTCGGCGCAGCAGCTCGAATCGGCGCGTGCCGTGGTCGGTGACGTGAGCGATTCTCTTCGCGACTACGCCGAGCGCATCAATGCTTCGCCCGAGCGCCTGGCCGAGATCGAAGATCGCTTGGCGCTGCTCGATCGCCTCAAGCGAAAGTATGGCCGCACCGTCACCGAGGTCATTGCCTTCGGCGAAGACGTCGCCCGCAAGCTCGCCGAAGTGGAAGATCGCGACGAGATCCTGCGCCGGCTGCGCGCCGATCTCGCCGCCACAGCATCGGCCTATCGGATCGCCGCCGCTGAACTCACCGCCGCGCGCAAGGCAGCCGCGGCCAAACTCGCCAAACAGGCCGAATCGCAGATCAATTCGCTGGCGATGAAAGCCCGCTTCGAGGTTGCGGTACGTTCCAGCGCGGAGGGCACAGGCTCTAGGGAGGCTACGGGCTTCAGGGAGGGTACGGGCTTCAGCCCGCACTTAGGAGGACACGAAGCCGGAGGGGCTTTAGCCCCTGAGGAGTATTCGGGCTGGACCGCGCACGGCTGGGACCAGATCGAATTCCTCATCGCTACCAACCCCGGCGAACCCCTCAACCCTCTGACCGAGATCGCCTCCGGCGGCGAGATGTCCCGTGTTCTGCTCGCTCTCAAGGTCGCCGTCGAAGAGACCTCGTCGAAAACGAGAAAGAGAAACCCCACGCCGCGCACCCTGGTCTTCGACGAAATCGACATCGGCATCGGAGGACGCGCCGCCGAGGCCGTCGGCCAGAAACTCAAAGCCCTGGGCCGCGGCCAGCAGATCCTTTGCGTCACTCACCTGCCGCAAATTGCCGCCTTCGCCGACCAGCACTTCCTCATCGACAAGCACGAAGACCGCGGCCGCACGAAGACTCGTATAACTCTCCTCGACCGCGACGCCAGCACCCGCGAAGTCGCGCGCATGCTCTCCGGCGCAAAGGTGACCGAAGCCAGCCTCCAGCACGCCGCGCAAATGATCGCCGCCAGCCGCTGACAGGCTGCCTTCAGCGAATTGTCTTCGCCAAACCGCAAAACCCTCGCTGATTGCAGACGAATGAAAGCACTCTCTCGTTCCGACCCGACTGGTCTGCCGCGTGGAAGGAGTCGCATGTTACACTCCGGCCAATTCTCCGCGGATCGGACCCACTCGGCCATCCATCCGGGAGACCCGCAAGCAACCGCTCGTTTTCTGTAGCGTCTTCAATCCGGTCGTTTCGGAGCCCGCCGATGTCCGCTCAGGCCCAGCTTGAACCCGCGCTCGCCGCACATTCCGCGCCCCCCTGGTCTCTCTCTCGCCGCATCGCCTTCCGCTTCTGCTTCGTCTATTTCACCCTCTTCTGCCTGTCCAACCAGATCCTCAGCTGCATCTTCCCCATCCCCAAAGTCGACCAGCCTGACTTGGCCTCGCTCTGGCCCATGAGACCCATCGTCATCTGGACTGCGCAGCACCTGTTTCGTGTGAAAACCGAGCTCGTCTACTCCGGCAGCGGGAGCGGCGACAAAACCTTCGACTGGGTCCTCGCATTCTGCCTCCTCGTGATCGCGCTGGCCGCCACGGCCGTCTGGTCCGCCCTCGACCGCAATCGCCCAGCCTACCCAATTCTGCAAAAGTGGTTCCGGCTCTTTCTGCGCATCGCCCTCGCCAGCCAGATGTTCCTCTACGGCATCGTCAAAATCGTTCCGCTGCAAATGCAGTACCCGCCCCTCTTCAAGCAGGTCGAGATGTTTGGCAACCAGTCTCCGATGGGCATTCTCTGGGCTTCGGTCGGCGCCTCACCCGGCTACGAAATCTTCTCCGGCTGCGCCGAGCTCCTGGGTGGGGTTCTTCTCATCTTCCCGCGCACCATCACCCTCGGCGCTCTCATCTGCCTTGCCGATATGACTGAGGTCTTCGTCCTCAACATGACCTACGACGTGCCGGTCAAACTATTCTCGTTCCACATGATCCTGATGTCGCTGCTTCTGCTCGCCCCGCAGGCGCGCCACCTTGTCAGCTTCTTCTTCCTCGATCGCCCCGTGGAGCCGTCGCCCTCCTTCACGCTCTTCGCCACTCGCCGCGCCCGCCGCATCGCGACCGCGGTCCTTGCGTTTCTTTGGCTCTGGATGATCGGCAACAACGTCTACAGCGCGTGGACGAGCTGGCACACACGCGGCGGTGGCCGCGCGAAATCCGCGCTCTACGGCATCTGGGACATCGACCAGCTTACCCGCGACGGCCAGATTCAGCCGCCGCTTCTCACCGATAACTCCCGCTGGCGGCGCGCCATCTTCGACTTTCCCCAATTCATGCAGTTTCAAAACATGGACGAAAGCTTTACCCGCCTCTCAGTGGCAATCGATAGCAAGGAGAACGCACTCACGCTGACAAAGCCGGACGATAAGAGCTGGAAGGCAAGCTTCGTCTTCACGCGCACGGCCCCGGATCGCCTGACGCTTCAGGGTGCCATGGACGGTCACCAACTTTCCCTGCAGCTGCACCGGCTCGACGAGACGAAGTTTCTCTTTGCCAGCCCTGGCTTCCATTGGATCCAGGAATATCCCTTCAACCGCTAGATAATGTCTCGGGCTTTAGGTGCCCCAGGTTCGGCGCGTGGTTGCGTTTGCGCTTACCCTGGGATACCCGCCCGGCCAACGAATCCCGCCAACCCGCTAACTCGGCTTATCCCCCTGTCCCTTGCTCCATCCGATTGATATACTTGAACTGTGATTGCAACCCTCCTTGACTCGGCCTCCGCCGGCAACTCCCCAGCAATTTCCGGTAGCCAGAAAACCGTGCTTCTGCTTAAGCCGCGCGGCTTTTGCGCAGGCGTGGTGCGGGCCATCGACATCGTCAAGATCGCCCTCGAGACCTTTGGCGCGCCCATCTACGTCCGCCGCGAGATCGTCCATAACCGCTACGTGGTGAATGAGTTAGCGGAAAAGGGCGCGATTTTTGTCCACGAGATCGACGACGTGCCCGACGGCCAGCGCGTCATCTACTCGGCGCACGGTGTTTCGCCGGCGGTGCGCGAGCGTAGCAAGGGGCGTGGGCTGAAGGTGATTGACGCGACCTGCCCGCTCGTGACCAAGGTCCACATTGAGGCGGTCAAGTTTGCCAAGCAGGGCTATTCGCTGGTGCTCATCGGCCATCGCGACCACGACGAGATTGAGGGCACCCTGGGCGAGGCGCCCGACGTGACGCAGGTCGTTTCGAATGTGGCCGAGGTCGAGGCGCTCAGGGTCCCCGATCCCGATCGCGTTGCTTATCTCACCCAAACCACCCTCAGCCTGGACGAGGCGCGCGACATCATCCACGCGCTGAAGGTCAAGTTCCCCAACATCGTCGGTCCGCATTCGCAGGACATCTGCTACGCTACGGAGAATCGCCAGGTCGCCGTTCGCAACGTGGCCCACCAGGCCGAACTGGTTCTGGTGGTGGGCTCGACCAACAGCTCCAACTCCAACCGGCTGGTGGAAGTTTCGCGCAATCTGGGCACCATGGGGTATCTGATCGACAACTCCGCGTCCATCGACCCGAAATGGTTAGAAAACGTGCAGAATGTGGCGGTTACAGCCGGAGCCTCAGCCCCCGAGGTGCTCGTCGAAGACGTTGTCGATTATCTGCGACAAAATGGCTTCGATCGCGTCGAAGAGGTTGAGGTAATGCCGGAAAATGTGCGCTTCGGATTGCCTCCGGAAATCGTGCAGGCGATTGGAAGCGCCTCCATTGCAAAGCCGGTGCACGGGAACTGACATAATTCACGCCCGCACTTCCGCGAAGTCGGTTTTTGCGCCACACGAAAGAAAAAAGCCCTTGCTTTAGCAAATCCATGAATTAGATTAGCGGCAAGTCGAATCTAATTGGGCAGTGCGTTGAGTGCTCGAAGAGAAGATCGGTTTGTCCGGGAGCATGGGTTCCAGGGAGGGCCCTTCGCATTCCACAACGACTGAGAGTTGAGCCACCCGAGGCTCGAGCCGCGGCAACGGCCACGGTAAGTCAGGCAACTCGTCCGACTCCGAAGTTCGGTCGGATCGATGCGGGCTTGCCCGAGGTGGAAGGAGCGATCGCCGCGTCCAAAGACTTTCTTTTCGCGCAGCAGCACCCCGAGGGCTTTTGGTGCGGCGAGCTCGAAGCCGACGCGATGCTCGAGGCCGACTACATTTTCCTCCATACCCTTCTCGACAGCGGCGACCCCGCAAGACTCAAGCGAGCTTGCGTGGAGATGATGCGCTACCAGAAGGACGATGGTAGTTGGAGTCTTTATCCCGGAGGGCCGGGAAACATCTCGCTCTCGGTGAAGTGCTATTTTTCCGCCAAGCTTATGGGCGTTGGCCCGGGCGACCCGCGCCTGGCAAAGTGCCGCCAGTGGATTCTTGCGCACGGCGGCGTGGTGGCCTGCAACACCTTCACCAAACTCTATCTCTGCGCGCTGGGCCAGTACGACTACGACGCCGTACCGGCAATTCCGCCCGAGATCGTGCTCTTTCCCGACTGGTTTTACTTCAATATCTACGAGATCTCGTCCTGGTCGCGCTCGATCCTGGTGCCGCTGGCCATCATCTACGCCAAAAAGCCGTTCCGAAAAATTCCTGCCGAGCACGGCATCGACGAGCTCTTTGTGGGTGGCCGCGCTAATGCCAATTTGCGACTGCGCATGGATCGCAATAGGATTTTCTCTTGGCGCAATGCCTTTCTGCTCGCCGACCGCATCTTCCATCTCACCGAGGCCGTGCACATTCGCCCGCTGCGCAAGCTGGCGCTCAAGCGCGCCGAGCAGTGGATGCTGGCGCGGTTGGAGATGTCCGACGGCCTCGGCGCCATTTACCCCGCCATGCTCAACGCCATCCTTGCGCTTCGCTGCCTGGGCTACTCGGAAGACGACCCGCAGGTCATCCGCGCGCGGGATGAATTCGAGCGGCTCGGAATTGAGCAGGCGCCAACAGCCGAGATGTCCGAGCCCACCTTCCGCATGCAGCCGGCCGTCTCACCGGTCTGGGACACCGCGCAAGCGATCTACGCGCTGGGTGAAGCCGGCGTGGCCAAAGATGACCCGCGAATGATCAAAGCAGCGGACTGGCTCTTATCCAAGGAAGTGCGCCACAAAGGCGACTGGGCCGTGAAGGTAAGGAACACCGAACCCGGCGGATGGTACTTCGAGTACAACAACGAGTTCTATCCCGACACCGACGACACGGCGCAGGTGCTGCTGGCCCTGAGCAAGGTGGACAATCCGCGCGAACGCTACCACTACGAAGTGGCGCAGCGCGCAATTGCCTGGGAGTTCTCCATGCAGTGCCGCGAAGGCGGCTGGGGCAGCTTCGACAAAGACAATTCGAAGATGATTTTCCAGTACATCCCCTTCGCCGACCACAATGCCATGCTCGACCCGCCCACGGTCGACATCACCGGGCGCATCCTGGAGATGCTGGCCACCTACGGCTACACGCGCGACGACAAGCGCGTACAAAAAGCCATCAAGTTCATTCTCTCTGAGCAGGAACCGGACGGCAGTTGGTTTGGCCGCTGGGGCGTCAATTACATCTACGGCACGTTCCTGGTCTTGCGCGGCCTCGAGGCGATCGGGGTGGACCATCACGAACCGCAAATCCAACAGGCCGCCGAGTGGATCCGCATGGTGCAGAACCCCGACGGCGGCTGGGGCGAGACCTGTGGCACATATACCGATCCCAATACCCGCGGCGTTGGCGCCAGTACCCCGTCTCAGACCGCCTGGGCTCTGCTCGGCCTGCTCGCCGCCGGCGACGACCGCTCCGACTCCATCGCCAAGGGCGTGCGCTGGCTGCTGACGCGCCAACGAGATGACGGTAGCTGGGACGAGTCCTATGGCGAAGGCTCCGCGCGCCAGGCGCTGTACACTGGAACAGGCTTCCCGCAAGTTTTTTATCTGTCCTACAACTTGTACCGGCAATACTTCCCGCTGCTGGCGCTGACGACCTACCGGCAAGCCATGCAACGCGCCGCCAACGGCAACGGAGGGTAAATACCGAACGATGGCTGTCCCGATCTCTCAGATGTGGACGGTGGCCAGCTATGTGCTCAAGAAGCGCATGGCCGGCGTCGAGCGCTATCCGCTTGTGCTCATGCTGGAGCCGCTCTTTCGCTGCAACCTGGCCTGCGCCGGCTGCGGCAAGGTGCAATATCCGCCGCATATCTTGAAGCGGCAGCTCACGCCCGAAGAATGCTTCGCGGCGGTCGAAGAATGCGGCGCGCCCATGGTCTCCATCCCCGGCGGCGAGCCGTTGCTGCACCCCCAGATCGTCGAAATTGTCAACGGCCTGATCGCCCGCAAGAAGTACATTTACCTTTGCACCAACGCGCTCGAGCTCAAGCGCCGCGTGCACGAATTCACGCCGTCGAAGTATCTCACTTTCTCTGTGCATCTCGACGGCCAGCGCGAGCACCATGACTTCTCGGTCTGCCGCGAAGGCGGATACGATCTCGCCATCGAAGGCATAAAGGAGGCCGTCAAACGCGGCTTCCGAGTCACAACGAACGCGACCTTCTTCGACGGTACCGATCCCAACTCCGTCCGCGCCTTTTTCGACGAAGTCATGGACATGGGCGTCGAAGGCATCGTGCTCTCGCCCGGCTACAGCTACGAGAAAGCGCCGGACCAGAATCGCTTCCTCGGCCGCGCGCGCGTGCGGCGGCTCTTCCGCGCGATCCTGTCGAACCGAAAGAAGACGTGGAAGTTCAACATGTCGCCGCTGTTCCTTGAATTCCTTATGGGCGACCGTCGCTACGAGTGCACGCCGTGGGGCTCGCCTGCCTACAACATCTTCGGCTGGCAGCGGCCGTGCTACCTGCTGCAAGACGGCTACGCCGAGACGTTCAAAGAGCTGATGGAAACCACGAAATGGCAAGAGTACGGCGTGGCCAGCGGCAATCCCAAATGCGCCAACTGCATGGTGAGCTGCGGCTACGAGCCCACGGCCGTCATCGACGGCTTCGGCTCGCTCAAGGGCTTCTGGGCCATGGTCCGCGGCAGCTTTTCGAGCTACAAGGATGAGCATGCCATGCGCCTGCTCAACGAGCCCGCGCCGCGTGGCCGCTCGCTCGTGCAGATTGAAAAGCCGTCGCGCGCATTCGAGGAGACGAACGCGTAACTTGGAAATGTCATCTTGAGCGGAGCGAAGGATCTGCGGTTCGGGTTCTTCGTGATACGCAAGCACTGGGTGCCCCAGGTCCGGGTTTTCGGATCCGGGAAACTTCAAGCCTGATCTGCTGACCCGCTAACTCGCACGAAGCGCGCGCTAACTACGCTAACTCCGCTGTAGGAGCCCCATGACCGCCGAAGTCCAACGTTACTCGCTCGAGCAGATTGAAGCCCTCGAACTCGCGCCCGGCGCCGAACACGTTAATCTCGAAGGCTGGGTGCCTGAGCTCGCCGACGAAAACGAACTGCGAGGCGCCCTCGAAAAGGCCTTCGACTACCGCGGCGACGTGACCATCACGCTGAAGAGCGGCCAGCGCATCGAAGCCTACATCTTCAATCGGCAAACGGGCCCCACGCTGGCCGACTCCTATGTGCAGTACTTCACGCCCAATGCGTCAGAAAAACGCAAGATATCCTATGCCGACATCGCCCGCCTGGAATTCACCGGCAAAGACCGCGCCGCCGGCAAGCACTGGGAAGCCTGGGTAAAAAGCTACAACGAGCGCAAAGCCGCGGGGGAAAAGAGTATCGGTTTGCATCCTGACTCGCTCGAATAAGCACAGCGCCATGAGCTATTATCATCGTAAGGATCCCGAATGAGCCAGAGACAAGCGCCCGGGTGCACTTACGAGGAATCTTGCAAGTACCTTCAACAAGTAGGATGGCTTGATGCGACTGCTCCGATATCTACCCTCCCGCTGAGCCGCCCAAAATACGACGACAAGACAATTGGAGTGTCGTTCTTCCGCATCCGGCTGAGCGACCAAAAGCTGGAGAATCTGACCCTGCCCCGAACCTTTTTCGGGCGCTCTGAAGTCCAAAACGTGTCATTCTTTGGTTCTAATCTGTCAGAATCCACCTTATGCTGGAATGACTTCAGCGAGGTGAACTTTGCAGAGTGTGACCTCTCCGGGAGCGACTTGCGAGCAGCGATTTTCCGAAACGTTAACTTCTCCGGAACTAACCTCGATCGTGCGGATCTGCGCCGCTCCGATTTTATAGATTGTGATTTCTCGAATGCCAACATGGCAGGCGCAAAACTGACGGGGGAGCAACGTCGAAGGCTGCAGTTATCCCGTCAGCAAGTTGAACAAATCGATTGGCAGGACTCCGACGGCGAAGAGCCTGGAGGGGGATAATCGAACGACTGGATGTCCCAGGCCTCGCTTTTGAGGTCTTGGGCAAACGCCTACTTCAGCAGCCTCGCCCGCATTCCTTGCTTCGCAATCGAGGCCATCGCCTTCTTGTCGAACGACACGAACTCCTCTCCGCCCAGCCGGCGGCCCTCATGGGAAATCACACCATCGGCGAAGTCCGTGCCGTTTTGCATGCAGGCCGACCCTAGTTCCACGGCCGCCCTGTCGAGGACAACGTTCTGCACACTGCACAGATTTTCAATGGTCTGGGTAATTTCTATCTTTGAGAACCCATACCGTGTCCGGAGCACCCACACGAGTTCTGAAAGCGCTAGGTTGCCAACGATAACCGCTTCGGCATCCTTGACGACTCTGGCCGCAATCCGCCGCTGGCCGGGATCGTCGTCGACCGCCAATCGAACCAGTAAGTTGGTGTCGGCGACAATCTTCACGGCTTCAGGCCTTCTTCATAGGCTTCAACAGCGCCTTGCCCGATCCCCTCGCTGATCTCTTCGATCGTCAGCCGGACCTTGCTCTTGCCCTTGAGACAGCCTATGAAGTCATCCCAGTTTCGCTTAGGCCGTGCGCGTTCCAGCGTCAACTTGCCATTCGGCGTCTTCCTCAAGTCAATTTCGTCCCCGGGCCTCACACCAATATGTTCCAGGAACTCCTTTCGCAGCGTCACCTGCCCCCGTGATGTCACAGTGAGCGTGCCATTCCGATCCTCCAAAACGATTAAAATGCAAATCTGCATTACTTTCCGTCTGGTGGAAGATTACGGTCTGGCCGCAACCAACGAAAGCCATGATTGCGGCGCCTGTACGGACTTGCGTGACTATAGGCCGTAAACTGTGAACTAAGAGCTGTGAACTAAGAACTGTAGACTGCGGGCGGTGAACTCACGATGCGAGTCTTCCTCACCGGCGCCACCGGCTTCGTCGGTCACCACGTGGCGAACGCCCTCGCCGCTGAAGGCGCGCAGCTTCGCCTGCTCGTTCGCAGGTCCAGCAATCTCAAAAACCTCGAAGGCATTCCCGGCGACACGGTCGTCGGCGACCTTGCCGAACCGGAATCGCTGAAAGCGGCGCTCACCGATTGCGACGCCGTCGTCCACGTCGCCGCCGACTATCGCCTCTGGGTAC
>JASHTH010000245.1 GCA_030040655.1 Acidobacteriaceae bacterium
CGGCGTCGCCACCCACTGGGCTTCGAACGTCCAGCACAGCGAAAATACCGCCGCGCCCACGCCGATCGCGCCCAGTTGCACCAGCATGCTCAGCAGCGCGTTGCTTTGCGATCCGCGCTGCTTGGTCAGCCGGCCTGGATTGATGCGGTAAGGCATAACCAGGGAGAAGATATTGCCCGCGGTCAGATTGCAGGGCAAAGCAAACAGAAGCCAGGCCGCGCTGGCGGCGATCACCGGCGCCGGCGGAATGCCCAGCCGAAAGACCGCCAGAGCAACCGCAGCGAAGGCAACCAGGACGAAGAGGATAGAGTGAAAGACATTCTTGGCCAGCAGCACGGTGCGGATAGGCGTGGGAGAAAGAAAATATAACTGAATTCCCGCCCCTTCCGCGCCCAGGTTGTTATAGAACAATTGCGTGAATCCGAGTTGGGCGTAGACCAGGCAGATGGGCAGCGCGAATTGGAATTGGTGGCCGCTGGGGCCGTTGCGAAGGAATACGCCGGCAAATACCAGTACCAGAAGCAGCGGCGCGCCCACAGCGTAGAGCAGCGGCAGAGTGCGTCGCAATGCACGCACTTCCTTTTCCACAATGGCCCCTATCGGGCCCGAGTCGCCGACGGTCCATGTGCCGCGGTCTGCGACCTTGTGGCTCCTGGCCGCCTTTCGGGCCGGCGCTTCACCCAGGCTCTCTCCGGCGTACTCCGATCGGAGCCGCCATCCCAGCGCCAGCCCGGCCACCAGCGCATAGATCCCCAGCAGCCCCACCGAGTCAAACGCGGGTTCCGGCTGTCCGTCGGCCGCGAACAGGGCGGCCTGGGCCGTCAGACCGGGCGGCAGCCACCGCTGCACTGCGTCTGCCCGCGTCAGCCACGGCCGAAGCTTGGACAATGTCTGCTGCTCACGGCCTACCCGTTCCTCAAACCCCTTCGCGCCTCGATGGCGGCCCTGGTAGACCGCGGGATTCAGCAACTGCAGGCACAACACAAAGACCAGGAAGATGGCGCCCACGATCTCCCGCGTTTTTCGCTGCGCCAGCCAACGGTCGATCCAAGCAAAGATCGCCCGCACCAGCAGAACATTAAAGACGGCAAAGACGGCCAACCCCAATGCCACCCACGGCAACAGCTCCGGGCGCGCCACCGTCATTCCGATGCCCAGCCCCAGGCAACAGAGGGCTCCCGTGACGGTGGAGACATCGACCAGCCCAAAGATGAGGTAAAGCAAAAAATAGGAGCGGAAACTCACGGGGAAACGTAAGAGAATCCCAAGGTCGAACTGCTCCTGCATCGAAGCCAGGATCACCGGGAGCATCAGCCAGATAACGAAGGCAACCCAGAACAGGATGGGCAGGTACTTTACGTGTCCCGAGGTAATCATGGCGTAGGAGCCAAAGCCGAATCCCACGCTTAGCCCAAGCCCCAACATCGCGAACATTGCGTAGGACAAGACGCGCGCGCTGAACTCCAGCACGCCTTTGCCGGTGCGCAGGCTGTTGCGGAAGATCTGCCAGCGCATGGCGGCGAGCGCGGCGTATTGCAGCCTTGCCAATCCAATCGGCAGGCCTGCCCGTTGCGGCGGCTCGGCGGCGTCCGGCGCCGCGCTCAGGCCAGCCATGACAACTCCTGCGCCGATTCCATCCCCCCCGCTCCCACAATGGAGAGGAAGATCTCTTCGAGCGTCAAACGCTGGCCGCCCTCGGCGCCGGGCAGCGTGGAGGCCTCGCCCGCGCGCAGCTCTTCGAGCGAACCGTTGGCCACCAGCCGCCCCTGGTGAATGATGGCCACGTGGCTGCACAGGCGCTCCACTATCTCCAGCACATGCGAAGTGAGAAAGATGGTCGCGCCGCGGCTGATCATGCCCGCTAGCATCGTCTTCAGCATCCCCGCGGCAATCGCGTCCACGCCCTCGAACGGCTCGTCGAGAAACAGCACTTTGGGACCGTGAATGACCGCCGCCGCCAGCGCCAGCTTCTTCTGCATGCCGTGAGAAAAGTCGGTCACCAGCTTCCGGCGCTCTTCGGCCAGTTGCATGAACTCGAGGAGTTCCTCGGTGCGCTCGCGGGTCGTCTTGGCGTCCAGGCCATACATGCGGCCCACAAATTGCAAATACTCGGGCGCGGTCAGCCGGCCGAGCAGGGCCATGCCCTCGGGAACCACACCGATCTGTCGCTTCAGGTCGAGCGCTCCGGCGCCGAAGGGCTGGCCCAGAATCTCCATCGTTCCCGCGGTTGGTTCGAGAAGCCCCGTTAGCATTTTGATCGTCGTCGACTTGCCGGCCCCATTGGGACCCAGAAAGCCGAAAAACTGCCCCTGCGCTACGCTCAGCGTGACGTTTTCTACGGCGGTGAGCGCGCCGAAGCGCCGCGTGAGGCCGTGAGTTTGAATCGCGGCATTCTCCATGTGCCGCAAGCATAGCAAGCCTGGCCGCAGGAGCCAAACGGCCGCGCCGCGAGGCTAACTGTAAAGGGCAGGCAGGCCATGCAGCTTCGATGTCTGACGCGGCAGACGTTGTCTGCCGGCCGTCTTACGCGAGAGTAGAGAATCCGCGGCGGGCGCCCGGGCCAGACGACAGCCGCGAGTTCATCGATGCGCTGCGCTGGGCTTCGAAGCGGCCGACCCCTCCCATGCAGCAGTGTTGGTTTTCGACGCCATGAAACGAACCCCGAATGGCGCCATCGCAGCCGCATACGAGGTCGGTGACCACATTGGGACATGACCTAATTTGCGTATGGCTTAAAGCGCGCCGCCGAATTATCATCCTTGGGCAAAGAGGAAAACGGATGCGGGAGATGTTGGAAGGCAGGCTCGAGTGGGAGCGAACGCCGGAGGGAATCGTTGTTTCCATCCCCGTGCGGCGCGGTCCGTCCACTGCGGGCTACGCCCTGCTGGTGATCGTCTGGCTCACCATTGCCTCAGTTCACTATTGGCATTTGCTTTCGGGCAACCACGTCGACAGCTCGCAATACACCTTGGAACTGATGGCCGTCGCCATCTATGTTTTTGGCTTCTTTTTCTTCCTCGGCTGGCTGGCGTGGACCGTCACCGGCGAAACGGTGGTCATCCTTGACCGCAACGAGTTGAAGATCCAGAAGCTGGTGCTTGGCATTGAGGTGGCAACGCAAACCCACCGCAACAGCGACATACGCAACATCCGCTTCGTCCGCCCCAAGCAGTTCTGGGCCCTGCGCGCCGACACCGACCCCAGCACCAGCAAGATTCAGTTCGTGACCACTCACGGATTTCACACTTTCGCCAAAGGCATCGGCGAGACCGAAGCCATTGCGCTGATCGAACGAATGATGGAGGTCTACCCCTTCCCGCGCAGCGGCGAACGATACTACAACGCGGTCGTGCGCTGAACCGGCGGCACCCTGCCATGCTCGAACCGCTGGCCGGCAGACTCAAGTGGGAGCACACCGCCGAGGGTATCCGTGTAATCGTTCCATCGCGCTTCGAGATCGGCCCTCTCGGCGACACCATCCTCATCGCCTGCATTCCGGTGCTGGTTGTCGACGTTGTCGCCAAGATGGACAAGGATTGGAGGGGATGGAGCTGGGAGCAGCTCACCCTGGCTCTTCTCGTTGTAGCGGTGCTGCGCCTCATCACCCTCTTTGCCGATCGGACCGTGCTTACCCTGAATCCCGCCTGGCTAACTGCGCGGCGCGGTCCCTTTGGCCTGAACTGGAAAAAATCAAGCTTCGCCACGCGCCGCCTACACAACCTGCGCACCGTCCCTTCGACGTCCGACTGGACAGGCATCAAGCTGCAGGGCCGAGAAACCGTGCAGTTTGACGAAGACAACCATACCTGCGACTTGGTGAAACAACTGACCCACGGCGAAGCCGCCGTGCTGATCGAAAAGATGCTGGAGATTCATTCATTTCAGCCGGACCCGAGCGAAGTGGCCGGCCAATGACCTCGGCCGGCGCATTGCAAGCTGACTCGCTGACTTGCCGACTCGTTGACTTGCCGACTTGCCGACTCCCTGACTTGCCGACTCGCCCACTCGCCGACTTGCTGACTCGCTGACTCGCCGACTTGCCGACTCGCTGACTCGCCGACTTGCCGACTCGGTCGCCGCAGCGACCTAACTCGCTGACCCGTCCGTCGCCATTCCCAGCGGATCGTTATCCCGGTCGGTCACCTCCGCCAGCGCAGCCAGCTTGGCTGCAAGCTCCGGCGTCCAAGCCCTCTCGGGAGCGCGCCAGCCCCAGTTGCCCGCGACTACCGCGGGTGTATTCATCCGCGCTTCGGAGCCCAGTTCCAACAGATCCTGCGCCGGCGCCAGCGCCAATTGCGCGCAGCTCGCGGCTGCGGCGCGGAGCAGCGGCCAAGCCGGCCTGGCAACGCCCTCGACGACCGGGAGCGGCCCCACGTAGGCTTCGACGGCAGCCCGCTCGACTTCGCCCGCCGTGCGCCACCACCCCTGCGTGGTGTCATTGTCGTGCGTGCCCGTATAGGCCACGCAATTGGGAACGAACCGGTGCGGCAAATGGATATGCGCTCCCTTGTCGCTGAAGCCGAACTGCAGCACTCTCATCCCCGGCATCTCCAGCTCGATGCGCAGCGCATCGACTTCGGGCGTGATCAGGCCCAGATCCTCGGCTACCAGCGGCAGCGGCCCCAGCGCCTTCTCCAGCGCGCCAAACAGCTTCAACCCCGGCGCCTTGACCCACTCGCCGAGGATCGCCGTTTTCTCCTCGGCGCGAATCGCCCAGTAGGCTTCGAAGCCGCGAAAGTGATCGAGGCGGAGAATGTCGTAAAGCTGCGAAGCGCGCGCCAAGCGCCGTACCCACCAGTCGAACCCCTGCTGCTCCAGCACATCCCACCGATAGAGCGGATTGCCCCAGCGCTGGCCGGCGGGAGAGAAATAATCGGGCGGCACGCCGGCAACGCGCACCGGGTTCAAATCCTCGTCAAGCTCGAACAATTCCGGGTGCGTCCAAACGTCGGCCGAGTCGAGATTCACGAAGATGGCGATGTCGCCGAGAATTTTGATCCCTTGCCGCGCCGCGGCCTCACGCAGAAGGCGCCA